>NZ_KV917367.1:505915-721201 GCF_002009685.1 Exiguobacterium sp. HVEsp1
CTGAACAGGGCGCATCAGTCCGTCGTCGTAGACCCGAAACCAGGTGATCTACCCATGTCCAGGATGAAGGTCAGGTAACACTGACTGGAGGTCCGAACCCACGCACGTTGAAAAGTGCGGGGATGAGGTGTGGGTAGCGGTGAAATGCCAATCGAACCTGGAGATAGCTGGTTCTCTCCGAAATAGCTTTAGGGCTAGCCTCGAGGTGAAGAGTTCTGGAGGTAGAGCACTGATTGGACTAGGGGCCCCCACAGGGTTACCGAATTCAGTCAAACTCCGAATGCCAGCAACTTGTACTCGGGAGTCAGACTGCGAGTGATAAGATCCGTAGTCGAGAGGGAAACAGCCCAGACCATCAGCTAAGGTCCCCAAGTGTATGTTAAGTGGAAAAGGATGTGGCGCTGCACAGACAACTAGGATGTTGGCTTAGAAGCAGCCACCATTCAAAGAGTGCGTAATAGCTCACTAGTCGAGTGGCGCCGCGCCGAAAATGTAACGGGGCTAAACATACCACCGAAGCTATGGATCCCGTAAGGGATGGTAGGAGAGCGTTCCAAGCAGCAGTGAAGCGGTATCGTGAGGAGCCGTGGAGCGCTTGGAAGTGAGAATGCCGGTGTGAGTAGCGAAAAGAGGGGTGAGAATCCCCTCCGTCGAAAGCCTAAGGTTTCCTGAGGAAGGCTCGTCCGCTCAGGGTTAGTCTGGACCTAAGCCGAGGCCGAAAGGCGTAGGCGATGGACAACAGGTCGATATTCCTGTACCGCCGTACCACCGTTTGAACGATGGGGGGACGCAGAAGGATAAGGTGACCGTGCGACTGGAAGTGCACGGACAAGCAGCGAGGCCGTCGGGTTGGCAAATCCGCCCGGCATACAAGGTTGAGCTGTGACGTGGAGCCCGTAGGGCGAAGCACCGGATTTCACGCTGCCAAGAAAAGCCTCTAGTGAGGAGGTCGGCGCCAGTACCGCAAACCGACACAGGTAGGCGAGATGAGAATTCTAAGACGCGCGGGATAACTCTCGTTAAGGAACTCGGCAAAATGGTCCCGTAACTTCGGGAGAAGGGACGCTTATGGCAACATAAGCCGCAGTGAATAGGCCCAAACGACTGTTTAGCAAAAACACAGGTCTCTGCTAAATCGCAAGATGAAGTATAGGGGCTGACGCCTGCCCGGTGCTGGAAGGTTAAGGGGATGTGTCATCGCAAGAGAAGCACTGAACCGAAGCCCCAGTAAACGGCGGCCGTAACTATAACGGTCCTAAGGTAGCGAAATTCCTTGTCGGGTAAGTTCCGACCCGCACGAAAGGCGTAACGATTTGGGCACTGTCTCAACGAGAGACCCGGTGAAATCATAGTACCTGTGAAGATGCAGGTTACCCGCGACAGGACGGAAAGACCCCATGGAGCTTTACTACAGCCTGATATTGAGGCTTTGTACGCGATGTACAGGATAGGTGGGAGTTTGTGAAGCCGGAGCGCCAGCTTCGGTGGAGACACCCTTGGGATACCACCCTTTGCGTATAGAGTCTCTAACTCGCAGCCGTGATCCGGCTGGAGGACCGTGTCAGGCGGGTAGTTTGACTGGGGCGGTCGCCTCCTAAACAGTAACGGAGGCGCCCAAAGGTTCCCTCAGAATGGTTGGAAATCATTCGAAGAGTGCAAAGGCAGAAGGGAGCTTGACTGCGAGACCTACAAGTCGAGCAGGGACGAAAGTCGGGCTTAGTGATCCGGTGGTTCCGCATGGAAGGGCCATCGCTCAACGGATAAAAGCTACCCTGGGGATAACAGGCTGATCTCCCCCAAGAGTCCACATCGACGGGGAGGTTTGGCACCTCGATGTCGGCTCATCGCATCCTGGGGCTGGAGTAGGTCCCAAGGGTTGGGCTGTTCGCCCATTAAAGCGGTACGCGAGCTGGGTTCAGAACGTCGTGAGACAGTTCGGTCCCTATCCGTCGTGGGCGCAGGAAATTTGAGGAGAGCTGTCCTTAGTACGAGAGGACCGGGATGGACGCACCGCTGGTGTACCAGTTGTTCCGCCAGGAGCACCGCTGGGTAGCTACGTGCGGACGGGATAAGTGCTGAAAGCATCTAAGCATGAAGCCCCCTCCGAGATGAGATTTCCCTTTGAGCAATCAAGAAAGACCCCTCAGAGACGATGAGGTAGATAGGTCATGGGTGGAAGCGTGGCGACACGTGGAGCTGAATGATACTAATCGGTCGAGGCTTTGATCTAGTCTAATGGTTTGTGTTGATGAATCCTCAGTTTTCAGGGAACAAGCCCTGTAGAGTCTGGTGGCGATAGCGAGACGGCCACACCCGTTCCCATGCCGAACACGGAAGTTAAGCGTCTCAGCGCCGAAAGTAGTTGGGGGATCTCCCCCTGTGAGGATAGGACGTTGCCAGGCAAACGGTGGTTCTGGAGCATTCGCTCAAGGGCCGCCGTTTTTTCATATTATCGATTCAGCTTAGTGGAAGAGAGGACGTAAGAAGCAATGGCTAAGAAGATCAAAGTATATGTCGAACCAAATGAAACGGTCAGTGAATGTTTAGATCGAATCAATGAAATGGGTTATCGTCCTATACGCCGTATTGAAAAGCCCGTCTTTGAGCAAACGGGAGCCAAAGATGAACCTGTCCATTCCCATCAATCGATTTTATTTGAATGCGTCTCTAAAGAATCCTAATGCCAAGCCGTCACACAATCTGCGTGACGGCTTTTTTATGTCTCAAAATGAATGCTCGCGTTCAAAGCATCGATCTCCAAGCGCATCCAATAAAGTTTGAGCTCGTTTTTCTATCTTTTTAGGAAGATTCTCTTTACTAAAGTATTCAAGAGCCAAACTTTCACCATCTTCCATGACGAGCGCTCCATGTACTCCTTTCGCCTGGTATAAATGAATGACACCGTATGTCTCGTCTCCGTTTGGATATTTGAAGTATCCATCTGAACCGGAAAAGACTTGGATTAATTCAAATTGCTCAGCGAGAAGTCCAGTTTCTTCTTCTAATTCTCTAGCAGCGACTTCTTCCAACGTTTCCCCGAGTTCCATCGATCCTCCTGGTAAACCCCAGTCAAGTGTATCCGATCGGAATTGCATCAGTACCTCTTGCTTTTGATTGATGACCAAAATGGTTGCTCCCACACTGATGATCGGTCGGTTGCCAATCACTTCTCTAAGACTCGATATGTAACTCATCGAACTCCCCCCTTTTCAATAGCATACATTATCGGATAAGATTGTGCTGATAACATCCAAAAAGCGAACGATAAATATTCAGACAATTAAAATGTTCGCAGTTTATTGACATGTTTTCAAAGAACAAGGTACGATAGGCGTGTGAGATAAGAAAAATAAATAGTGCTCCATATAATCGCAAGGAAATGGCTTGCAAGTTTCTACCTGATCACCGATTCTGATCAGACTATGGGGTGTAGCGGACGTGTATTTGTCATGCCTATACCCTAAACTGATTGTCGGTTTAGGGATTTCTTTTTGTAAGGGGGACATTGGGAATGAACGTAGCAGTTGGAGTAATCATGGGAAGTTCATCTGATTGGGAGACGATGAAACATACGTGTGACGTGTTGGATGAGTTGCAGATTCCATATGAAAAACAAGTCGTATCCGCTCACCGTACACCAAACCTTATGTTCGAATATGCTGAAGAGGCACGAGGCAGAGGCATCCAAGTGATCATTGCGGGTGCTGGTGGGGCAGCCCACCTTCCTGGAATGGTCGCTGCGAAAACGACACTTCCTGTCATCGGTGTCCCGGTTCAGTCGAAAGCACTCAATGGAATGGATTCGCTCCTCTCCATTGTTCAGATGCCTGCAGGAGTTCCAGTAGCAACTGTTGCCATTGGTAAGGCGGGAGCAACGAATGCAGGATTATTGGCTGCTCAAATCCTCAGCATCCACTCCACAGACATAACACATCGACTGGATGCATTTCGTGAGAAGAAACAAGAGATGGCGATGCGAGGAACGGAGGAGTTGGTCTGATGAGAATCGGAATTTTAGGTGGAGGACAACTTGGACGGATGATGTCACTCAGTGCGAGTGCAATGGGATACACGACACTTTGTCTTGACCCGAACCCCAATGCACCGACTGCTCAAGTGGCAGATTCAATTGTTGCCTCATTTGATGATGTCGATGCCGCAAAAGAACTCGCTGCTCGTTCAGACGTTGTGACGTATGAATTTGAGAACATCGATACGGAAATGATTGCAGCCATCGAAGAAAAATGCCCACAAGGTATGGACGTGTTGAAGGCGACGCAACATCGCATCTTAGAGAAACAGATGATTGAATCAGCGGGACTACGTGTCGCTCCATATGTTTCGGTACGTACGGTTCGAGATGTACGGCAGGCATATGAGAAGCTCGGCTTGCCGTTTGTCATCAAAACGTGTCGTTTCGGCTATGACGGGAAAGGGCAGACGGTCATTCGGTCGGAACATGACCTTCAGACATTCGTTGAACATTTTGTCGAGCAGGAATATGTCGCCGAAGCTTGGTTGCCATTTGAAAAAGAAATTTCAGTCATTGTGACGAGAGGGTATGACGAAACGTCGACATTCCCAATCAGTGAAAACATTCATCACAACAACATCCTACATTTATCGATTGTACCGGCTCGCGTATCAAATGAGATTCAAGAGGATGCAAGACACCTCGCTCTCCAGCTTGCAGACCATATCGGCTTAATGGGAACGCTCGCTGTCGAGCTGTTCGTCATGGCGGATGGCCGTCTATATGTGAATGAGCTTGCGCCGCGTCCGCACAACTCCGGGCACTACACGATTGACGCTTGTGAAACCTCACAATTTGAACAACACATTCGAGCCGTGACCGGGATGCGCCTCGGACGGACGAGATTGACATCGCCTGTCGTCATGGTCAACCTTCTCGGCGAGCATATGCCACGACTTCATGTCAAAGCATTGCCATCGAATGTTAAACTACATCTGTATGGAAAAGATGAAGCGAAGACAGGTCGCAAAATGGGACATTTGAACGTCCTTGGTGACACGGTCGAAGAAGCGCTTCATACCATCGAACAACTGGCAATTTGGAAGGAGACCGTTTTATGATTTCACGCTACACCCGCCCAGAGATGGCAAACATTTGGACTGATCAGAACAAATTCGAGGCTTGGTTAAAAGTTGAACTTTATGCCTGTGAGGCTTGGAGTGAACTCGGTATCATCCCGAAAGAAGATGTACAAGTTCTTTGGGACAAGGCATCGTTTGATGTTGATCGGATTCTAGAGATTGAACAAGAGACACGTCATGATGTGATCGCGTTCACTCGTGCCGTTTCTGAGACACTCGGAGAAGAAAAAAAATGGGTGCATTACGGATTGACGTCGACGGATGTCGTCGATACGGCACTCTCGTACTTAATCAAACAGGCGAATGATCTTTTAGAGGCCGATTTAGATCGCTTCATCGGTATTCTCGCAGAAAAAGCGAAAGCACATAAGTATGACATCATGATGGGACGTACCCACGGCGTGCACGCAGAACCGACCACGTTCGGTCTGAAGCTCGCCCTCTGGTATGAAGAGATGAAACGGAACAAAAAACGCTTCATGGCAGCTCGCGAAACGATTGAATTCGGGAAGATGAGCGGAGCGGTCGGGACGTTTGCGAATATCGACCCGTTCATCGAGTCATACGTCTGTGACAAGCTCGGTATCCAAGCTGCACCGATTTCGACACAGACTCTCCAACGTGACCGTCATGCCGAGTACATGTCAACACTCGCATTGATTGCCACATCGATTGAAAAGATGGCAACGGAGATTCGTGGACTTCAAAAAACAGAGACACGCGAAGTGGAAGAGTTCTTTGCGAAAGGACAAAAAGGGTCGTCGGCGATGCCGCATAAACGTAACCCAATCGGTTCTGAAAATATGACGGGTCTTGCACGCGTCATTCGCGGTCATATGATGACAGCATACGAGAACGTCCCACTCTGGCATGAACGTGATATCTCGCACTCATCAGCAGAACGAATCATCATTCCGGATGCAACGATTCTCCTCAACTACATGTTGAACCGTTTCGGTAACATCGTGAAGAACTTGACGGTCTTCCCGGACAACATGCGTCGCAACATGGACCGCACGTTCGGAATCATCTTCTCGCAACGGATCTTACTCGGTCTCATCGAAAAGGGTTGGTCTCGTGAAGCGGCATATGACGCGGTTCAACCGAAGGCGATGCAGGCATGGGAAGAAGAGACGATGTTCCGTACATTGATTGAAGAGGACAAAGAAATGGGCGCACTCTTTACGAGTGAAGAGCTCGATGAGTTGTTCGACCCGCGTTATCACGTACGTCGTGTCGATACGATTTTTGAACGCTGTGGTTTGTAATCGTTGAGGGGCGACATGCCCCTCTCACTTTTAAGGGGGAACGGTTCAGATGAAAGCAATTTATGAAGGTAAGGCGAAGGCATTATTTGAGACAGAAGAAGCGGGTGTGCTTCGTGTGTACTACAAAGACGATGCGACAGCATTCAATGGAGAGAAGAAAGAGTCGATTGATGGGAAGGGGATTTTAAACAACGCCATCACGACCCAGTTGTTCGAATTGATGCATGACAACAAGATTCCGACGCACTTTATCAAACGAATCTCAGAGCGAGAACAGTTGGTCCGCCGTGTCGACATCATCCCGTTAGAAGTGGTCGTCCGCAACGTCGCGGCCGGTAGTCTAGCGAAACGTCTCGGTTGGGAAGAGGGAACACCGCTCCTCGCACCGATTGTCGAGTTTTATTATAAGGACGACGCTCTTGGGGACCCACTCCTCACAGAAGATCATATCCGATTATTGCAAGTTGCCACACACAAAGAAGTCGAAACATTGCGACAACTCGGGCTTTGGGTAAACGATGTCTTGCTCGATTTCTTTAGTCAACACGGCATCGACGTGATCGATTTCAAACTAGAGTTCGGAAAAGTGGATGGGACGATCATTTTGGCGGATGAAATCTCACCGGATACGTGTCGTCTCTGGGACAAAGAAACGAAACAGAAACTTGATAAAGATGTATTCCGTCGCGATTTAGGTTCTTTGACTGAGACGTATGGACAATTGTTAACACGCATAGGGGGAAACGGACAATGAAAAAAGTAAATGTGTATGTGACATTACGTGAAAGTGTACTCGACCCACAAGGAGTTGCCGTAAAAGGCGGGCTCGAACATCTCGGATTCGCTGGAGTTGAATCGGTGCGGATCGGGAAAGTCATCGAGCTTCAAGTAGCGGACGACACGACAGAAGCCATGGTCAAAGAGATGTGTGAGAAGTTACTCGTCAATACGGTCATTGAGAATTTTGAAATCGAGATGGGGGTACTCGCATGAAGTTTGCGGTCATCGTCTTTCCAGGATCAAACTGTGACCTCGACATGTACCATGCGGTAAAAGATGTGCTCGGGGAAGAAGCGGAATACGTGTTCCATACGGAAACCTCACTTGAAGGATTTGATGGAGTCCTCTTACCAGGTGGTTTCTCATACGGAGACTACTTGCGCTGCGGGTCAATCGCCCAGTTTTCACCAATCATGGCTGAAGTGAAGCGTTTCGCGGAAGAAGGACGCCCGGTTCTTGGCGTATGTAACGGATTCCAAGTGCTCGTCGAAGCGGGACTCCTCCCAGGTGTATTGATGCGAAACCGCGATTTGAAATTCATGTGTAAGACCGTCGACCTTGTCGTCGAAAACAACGAGACGATGTTCACAAGTGAGTACGCGGCACAGGAAACGATTCGCGTGCCAATCGCACACGGTGAGGGCAACTACTACTGTGACGAAACGACACTCGAGACATTGAAGGCAAATGGCCAGATTGCGTTCACCTATAAAGAGAACCCGAACGGATCGGTCGAAAACATTGCCGGCATCACGAACGAGGCAGGAAACGTACTCGGCATGATGCCACACCCGGAGCGTGCGGTCGAAGCGTTGCTCGGTGGGGAAGACGGTAAACGGTTATTCACGTCAATCGTAAAATGGGGGGCACGACATGTTACTTACAACTGAACCGACAGCTACACAAATCCGTGATGAACGGATTTATGCCACGATGGGATTATCGGACGACGAATACGCGCTCGTCGTCTCACTGCTTGGCCGGGAACCGAATTATACAGAGATCGGTCTCTTCTCGGTCATGTGGTCTGAACACTGTTCGTACAAAAACTCGAAACCGGTGCTCCGGAAGTTTCCGACAACCGGCAAGCACGTCTTACAAGGACCAGGAGAAGGGGCTGGAATCGTCGACATCGGAGACGGTCAAGCCGTCGCCTTCAAAATCGAGAGTCATAACCATCCATCCGCGATCGAGCCTTATCAAGGAGCGGCGACTGGGGTGGGCGGAATCATCCGTGACATCTTCTCGATGGGCGCCCGTCCGATCGCTTTATTGAACTCACTCCGTTTCGGAGATTTGAACGAATCACGTGTGAAACATTTATTCGGTCATGTCGTATCCGGCATCGCTGGATACGGGAACTGCGTCGGCATCCCGACTGTCGGTGGGGAAGTCGCCTTTGACCCGGCTTACTCAGGAAACCCGCTCGTCAACGCGATGTGCGTCGGCTTCATCCGTCATGAAGACATTCAAAAAGGAATCGCGGAAGGTGTCGGAAACTCGGTCATGTACGTCGGAGCGACGACAGGGCGTGATGGAATCCATGGTGCCACGTTCGCTTCTGAAGAACTCGGAGAAGACGCGGACGAGAAACGTCCGGCCGTCCAAGTCGGGGACCCGTTCATGGAGAAACTTTTGATCGAAGCGTGTCTCGAAGTCATCAAACATCCTGCGCTTGTCGGGATTCAAGACATGGGCGCAGCCGGATTGACGTCATCGTCAGCAGAGATGGCATCAAAAGCAGGGATGGGAATCGAGATGAACCTAGACCTCGTCCCACAACGTGAGACAGGCATGACACCTTACGAGATGATGCTTTCGGAATCGCAAGAGCGGATGCTTCTCGTCGTCAAAGCTGGACATGAAGACGAAATCGAAGCAATCGTCACGAAGTGGGGACTTCATGCAGTCAAAGTTGGCGAAGTCATTGAAGAAAAAGTACTTCGTCTCGTTCATCAAGGGGAAGTCGCGGCCGAAGTACCGGTCGATGCACTCGCAGAAGACGCACCGGTCTATCATAAACCGTCTAAAGTTCCAGCATATTATGAAGCATTCCAAGCGATGGAGCCGGTCACACCAGTCGTCGAAGATGTGATGACGACATGGAAAGACGTCCTTGCGATGCCGAGCATCGCCTCGAAACGTTGGGTGTATGAGCAATATGACCATATGGTACAAACGTCGACAGTCGTCGCACCGGGTAGTGATGCCGCGGTCATTCGCATTCGTGAAACGGAGAAGTCGCTCGCGATGACAACAGACTGCAATGCGAAATATGTCTATCTCGACCCACGTGTCGGTGGAGCCATCGCTGTCGCGGAGGCGGCACGAAATATCGTCGCAAGTGGTGCAGAACCACTCGCCTTGACGGACTGTCTCAACTTCGGGAGCCCGGATAAACCGGAAGGGTTCTGGCAGCTCGACCAAGCCGTCGAAGGAATGGCAGAAGCGTGTCGTACGCTCGATACGCCAGTCATCGGAGGGAACGTATCGCTTTATAACGAATCAAACGGACAAGCCATCTACCCGACACCGGTCGTTGGAATGGTCGGGCTCATCGAGAAACCAGAACATATTACGACATCGTTTGCGAAACAAGCGGGAGACGTCGTCTTCTTACTCGGTGAGACAAAAGCAGAGTTTGGCGGAAGTGCCCTTCAGATGTTGCAAGACGGAAAAGTGAGCGGTCATGCACCGACACTCAATCTTGAAGAAGAACGTCAGACACAAAAGGCGTTGCTTCACGCTATCCGTGAAGGTCTGGTCACGGCGGCACATGATGTATCAGAGGGGGGTCTTGCGGCAGCGTTACCGGAACTGGTCTTTGGAACAGGGTTCGGCGTGGACGTGACGATTGACACAGATCTCGTGACGGCGCTATTCAGTGAATCACAGTCACGTTTCCTCGTGACGGTCGACAAGGCACATGCCGAGGCATTCGCGAGCATGACGAACGGAAAAGCAATCGGGACAGTTACAGAAACATCCACTCTTGTCGTTCGCGCAAGCGACCGCTTGATTGAAATGGACGTGAAAGAGTTAGAGCGTGTATGGGAAGGAGCTATTCCATGTTATATGACATCCGAGGCATGAACGAGGAATGCGGCGTCTTCGGTGTGTTCGGTCACATCGAAGCGTCACACCTAGCCTATTACGGACTTCACAGCTTGCAACACCGTGGCCAAGAAGGAACAGGAATCGTCACGGCAGACGGAGAGCGTCTCCACGCAAAACGTGGACTCGGACTCGTCACCGAAGTGTTTGACGAAACATCTCTCGACGCACTCACCGGGAACCATGCGATTGGACACGTCCGCTACTCGACGGCTGGCGGCAACACGCTCGAGAATGTTCAACCGCTCCATTTCAAGTCGTTGACTGGTGATTTGGCGATGGCGCATAACGGAAACCTTGTGAATGCGAACGAATTGAAACACATGCTCGAAGCGGAAGGCGCGATCTTCCAGACAACGTCCGACACGGAAGTCGTGGCCCACCTCATCAAGCGGAGTCGCGGCAATTCGTTGAAAGAACGGATCGCCGACAGCTTGGCCCGTCTCGTCGGGGCATTCGCATTCCTGTTCTTGACGGAAGATGCACTGTACGTCGGTGTTGACGTGCATGGGTTACGTCCATTATCACTCGGACAAACCGAAGACGGGGCTTACGTGTTCGCTTCAGAAACGTGTGCGTTTGACGTCGTGGGGGCGACGTACGTACGGGATGTGGAGCCAGGAGAATTGCTCATGGTCACGAATGAAGGCATCACGTCAGAGCGATTCAGTGAAGCGGCCGTCCGTGCCATGTGCTCAATGGAATACATCTACTTCTCAAGACCAGACTCCATCATCGATGGCATCAACGTGCATACGGCGCGTAAGGCCATGGGGAAAAAGATGTTTGAAGAAGCACCGGTCGAAGCGGATGTCGTGACAGGTGTTCCGGATTCGAGTATTTCTGCGGCAATCGGCTATGCTGAGGCGAGCGGAATTCCTTACGAAATGGGACTCATTAAAAACCGTTACGTCGGACGGACGTTCATTCAACCGTCCCAGGAATTACGGGAGCGCGGGGTGAAGATGAAGTTGTCAGCGTTACGCGGTGTCGTAAACGGGAAACGCGTCATCATGGTCGATGATTCCATCGTCCGTGGAACGACGAGTCGCCGAATCGTCACGTTACTACGAGAGGCAGGCGCGACGGAAGTGCATGTGCGCATCACGTCACCACCGATCAAACATCCGTGTTACTACGGAATCGATACATCCACCAAGGAAGAGTTAATTGCGGCAACCAAATCCATTGAAGAAATCAGAGAAGAGATTGGTGCCGATTCACTAGCGTTCCTCACATTGGATGGAACGGTCGAAGCCATCGATCGTCCATTCGAAGGAGCACTACGCGGGCAGTGTGCTGCATGCTTCACGGGACTTTATCCGACTGAACTTGCAGAACTCGTGACAGAGACAAAGGCTTAAGGGGGAAAAGCGATGAGCGTTCGTTATGAACAAGCGGGTGTGAATTTAGAAGCAGGGTACGAGGCCGTATCCCGTATGAAACGTCATGTCGCTCGGACAATGCGTCCGGAAGTGATGACAGGACTCGGTAGTTTCGGAGCGATGATTGACCTCGGTTCGATGAACATGAAACATCCGATTCTCGTGAGCGGGACTGACGGGGTCGGGACGAAACTGAAATTGGCGTTCGCGCTCGACCAACACGACACGATTGGAATCGATTGCGTCGCCATGTGCGTCAACGATTGTCTCGTGCATGGAGCAGAACCGCTCTATTTCCTCGACTATATTGCGACCGGGAAAGCAGAACCGGCCAAACTGGAAAGAATCGTCGCCGGTGTTGCGGAAGGGTGTGTCCAAGCCGGTTGTGCGCTCGTCGGTGGCGAAACGGCTGAGATGCCAGGGATGTATCCGGATGGCGAATATGACATCGCTGGATTTGCGGTCGGTGTCGTAGAGAAAGAGGACTTGCTCGACGGTTCGACGATTCAGGATGGGGATGTCGTGCTCGGACTTGCATCTTCAGGCGTCCACTCGAACGGGTTCTCGCTTGTACGTCATATCGTCGAAGCGCAAGGTCTTCATTATACGGACGAGATTGCGATGCTCGATACGACACTCGGGAACGCCTTGCTGTTGCCGACACGGATTTATGCCGAAGCGGCGAAAGCGGCCATTTCGACAGGCAAGGTTCAAGGGATGGCACACATCACAGGTGGTGGCTTCTATGAGAATGTGCCTCGCATGTTGCCAGAAGGTCTTGGCATCACGTTCGATGCGTCGAGTTGGCCGAGTCTTCCTGTATTCGACTGGCTCGAACAAGTCGGGAACATCTCGAAGCAAGAAATGTTCAACGTCTTCAATATGGGAATCGGGTATATGATCACGGTACGAGCTGAAGATGTGGAACTCGTCGAAGCGGCGCTTGAACGTGTCGGGGAGACTGAGCACCGAATCGGGAAAGTCGAGAGTCGTCCAGGCATCCGGATTTCAGGAGTGGACCAATGAAACGATTTGCCATCTTTGCGTCAGGATCGGGAAGTAACGCCGAAGCAATCTGGCAAGCGATCGCCGATGGTCATTTGTCTGCTGAATGTGTGTTGCTCGTGACGGACAAACCAGAAGCTGCTGTTCTCGATCGAGCGGAGCGTCACGGGATTCCGAGTTTTTCGTTTACACCGAAGGCGTACGCGTCAAAAGAAGAGTTCGAGGAAGAGATTCTCGTCCTGCTCCGTACGCTTCGTGTAGACTATATCGTGTTGGCGGGGTATATGCGCTTGATCGGTAATGTGTTACTATCCGCATATCCGAATCGCATTCTAAACATTCATCCATCGCTTTTACCAGCTTTTCCGGGTAAAGACGCGATCGGACAGGCGCTTGACGCCAACGTACCGACGAGTGGTGTGACCGTTCATTATGTGGATGCGGGGATGGACACGGGTCCGATCATCGCACAGGCGTCTGTCGAGATTGAAGGGTGTGACCGCACCGAGGCGACGCGTCGCATTCAGACGATCGAGCACCAACTGTATCCGCGCGTATTACAACAAGTGTTGAATCAACAGGAGGTTTTCAAGTGAGAGCATTATTAAGTGTTTCTGATAAAACGGGAATTGTCGAACTCGCGACCGTCTTGCATGAGGCGGGCATCGAGCTCATCTCAACAGGTGGGACCGAGGCTGCGCTTCAACAGGCAGGATTACCAGTCAAAAACATTTCGGAAGTGACATCGTTCCCTGAAATGTTAGACGGCCGTGTCAAAACGTTGCACCCACTCGTTCACGGGGGCTTGCTCGGACGTCGCGACCTCGATACGCATGTCGCACAAATGAAAGATCATCACATCGAACCAATCGATTATGTCGTGGTCAATCTGTATCCGTTCAAGGAGACGATTGCGAAAGAGAATACGACATACGAAGAAGCGATTGAAAACATTGATATCGGTGGACCGAGCATGTTGCGTTCGGCTGCGAAAAACCATGCGAGTGTCACCGTCGTCGTGGACCCGAGTGATTATACACTCGTCGCCGAGGAAGTACGTGGAGGCGGTACATCGTTTGAAACACGTCAACGTCTTGCGACGAAAGCGTTCCGACATACGGCTGCCTATGACGCGTTGATTGCTGACTACTTAGGTCGTCAAATCGGCGAAACGTTCCCAGAGCAGTTGACGGTCACGTATGAAAAAGTTCAAGACCTTCGTTACGGAGAGAACCCACACCAACAAGCGGCGTTTTATAAGACACCGTTATATGACGGGATGACACTTGCGAATGCGACACAGCTTCACGGGAAAGAGCTCTCGTATAACAACATTCAAGATACGAATGCAGCCCTTGAAGCACTCAGTGAATTGACTGAGCCGGCGGCAGTCGTCGTCAAGCACATGAACCCGTGCGGCGTTGCAGTCGGACGCACGATTTCTCAAGCGTTCGAACGTGCCCATGCGGCCGACCCGGTCTCAATCTTTGGTGGAATTGTCGCCTTAAACCGTGAAGTCGATCTTGAGACGGCAGATGCCCTTCGCAACATCTTTTTGGAGATCATCATTGCCCCATCCTTTAGTGAGGCAGCACTTGACCGATTGAAAGAGAAAAAGAATCTTCGGTTGTTGACGTTAGATATGGGACAGATGACAGGCATGCGCCTTACGGCTGTCGCCGGAGGATTGCTCGTACAAGACGGGGATGACATGACACTCGATGATGCCTCATGCCAAATCGTGACGGATCGTCGCCCGACAGCAGCGGAATGGGAAGATTTGAAACTTGCATGGCGTGTCGTCAAGCACGTCAAATCGAACGCGATTGTCGTCGCAAAAGACGAGACGACGATTGGAATCGGTGCCGGACAGATGAACCGCGTCGGTGCAGCGAAAATCGCTTTTGAACAAGCCGGGGAACGCGCGTCAGGCGCGGCTCTCGGAAGTGATGCCTTCTTCCCGATGGCAGATACGGTCGAAGCGGCAGCGGCAGCGGGCATCACGGCCATCATCCAACCGGGTGGGTCGATTCGTGATGCCGAATCGATTGAAGCGGCAAATCGCCATGGCATTACGATGGTATTCACATCAGTCAGACATTTCAAACACTGAGAGGGGTTTGCATCATGAACGTATTGGTCATCGGTCGAGGAGGACGCGAGCATGCGCTCGCATGGAAGTTGAAACAAGACGGGCATCACGTCTTCGTTGCACCGGGCAACGACTTCATGGAAGGGATGACGTGCGCGTCGATCCATGAAACAGACGTGGAGGAGCTCGCCCATTTCGCAGAAGAGAACGAAATCGAATGGACGATTGTCGGACCGGAGTCGTCGCTCATGGCAGGAGTCGTGGACACGTTCCGCGACAAAGGGCTGAACATCTTTGGACCGACGAAAGCGGCTGCCTTACTCGAGGGAAGCAAGGCATTCGCCAAGGAAGTCATGATGGAAGCCGGGATTCCGACAGCGGCATACGAGGCGTTCACAGAAGCGGAATCGGCGCTTGCCTATATCGAGAAGTTAGGGGCACCACTCGTCGTCAAGGCGGACGGATTGGCTGCCGGTAAAGGCGTCACGGTTGCATTCACGGTCGAAGAGGCGGAAGCTGCCGTACGTGATATTTTCACGACGGATAAATTTGGGCAACAGTCACAAGTCGTCATCGAAGAGTTCCTCGATGGGGAAGAGTTTTCGCTCATGGCATTCGTCTCGGGAGAGCGTGTCATTCCGATGATCACCTCGCAAGATCATAAACGTGCCTATGACGGTGACAGGGGACCGAACACGGGTGGTATGGGCGCTTATAGCCCGATGCCACATCTTTCAAAGGACGTGTATGAGGAATCGGTGAAGACCGTATTAGAACCACTCGCGCAGACGATGGTCAAACGAGGCACTCCATTTGAAGGATTCTTGTACGCCGGTCTCATCTTGACGGCAAATGGACCAAAAGTCATCGAATTCAACGCACGTTTCGGTGACCCGGAAACGGAGGTCATCTTGCCGAATTTGAAATCGCCGCTCCTGGACGTGATTGAAGCAGTCGTTCGCCAAAAATCGTATTCGGTTGAGTGGATTGACGGATACACGATGGGTGTCGTCATTGCGGCCGAAGGGTATCCGGACCGACCAATCACGGGCCAGGTGTTATCAGGATTTGAGTCACTTCCGAAAGATGTGCTTGTCTTCCATGCCGGCACGACAAAGAAGGGCGATCAAGTCGTAGGGAGCGGAGGTCGTCTACTCGTTGTGACGGCGACGAAGCCGACACTGCTTGAGGCGAAAACGGCTGTGTATGTGGCAATTTCACAACTCGATTTACCTGAAACGTTCTATCGATCGGATATCGGGGCGCGAGCGTTTGAACACATTATTTAAAGGATGGGTCAACCCATCCTTTTTTTCATGCGAAAAAAAGGAAATGCCGATATCCTGTTCTACAATAATAAAGTAGCTTGAAGAAGGAGGGTGGTCGGCCTGCGTGTTCAAACAAAATTATTTATTGCGATAGCCGTGAACATCGTACTCTTCATCGGTGTCATTTTATTCGTCATCAAACCGTATTTTGTAGAGAAAAGTATTGAACAGGACAGGGCGATGACCCGCGATCAAATCGAAAGTGTGTCAGAAGTGTTCGCCAATCACCGACTTATGCTCGAGCGGATTCTTGTCGATTGGTCAGTTTGGACGAATGCCTATGATTTTGTTCAAAATCAGAATGAAGCATTCATTGAAAACAACATGGGGGAAGAGACACTCGAAAACTTAGGGGTCGGCGCAATGATTTTCCTCGACCGTGATCGAAAGGTCGTCTACTCGGAGTTTACTCAATTTTATGAATTGGATCGTGAAGAGGACAAAGAGATCTTCACGAACGACTTGATCCGTTACGTCAACTCGTCAGGAATCAAACAAAGTGCGGTGTATGGCACCGATTTCGGTCCGGTCGTCTTCATGAGTCATCCGATTTTGAGAAGTGATGGGACAGGAAAGCCGGGTGGGACGCTCGTACTCATTCAAAAAATCGGTCCAGACTTCATGGCCGCGATGAGTGCCCAAGCAAAAACGAAATTATCGATCAGCCCGCTTTCTCACCGGCAGTTGACGGTCGATGAAGACAATCAATTTGCACGTGTCTCGTTACCGCTTCAATCCGTCTATCAAGATGCGAACTGGGAACTCAACTTCTCGGTGAAGCGAATGTACTATACCAATACACAGACCATGTTAGAAACGGGGATGCTCGGGCTGCTTGTGCTCGGTCTTGGTCTATTGTTGACACTGTTTTGGTCGGTGAATCAAATTGTCACGAAACGATTGATGGGCATCGTCAACGAACTGAAATGGATCACGAAAGAACGGAATAGTCGGTTACGGATTCAGTTGCATCCAAATCAACAAGACGAGATTGAAGAGATGGCGATCAGCATGAACGAGGTGCTCGATGCACTCGAACAGACACAAAAAGAATCGTTGACGCGTGCCTTCCGAGATTCTTTGACCCGTCTTCCAAACCGATTGGCGGTCGAAGAGATGTTCGTGAGCTTACCGGAAACGACCCGGTCGATTGGAGTGATGGGAATCGATTTCGACAACTTCCGACGGATCAACGATCAATTTGGTCAGCGTATGGGAGATGCGATGCTGACGTTCTTTGCCTCTCGATTGATGTTTTATAAAGAGGATGGCTTCGTTGCAAGAATCGGAGCGGACGAGTTCATCTTGATTCATCCGGAATGGACGACCGAGGAGCTCATGATCATCGCCAATCAATTGGTGAAAGATTTGCGCGAATGGGGTTTGAAGCAAGGGATGAACCATTTGACCTTGAGTATCAGCATCGACGAATTGACTGGACCGACGCATCATTCCTATGAGGTGATGATGGCGCGACTCGATGTCGTCTTACACGAAGCCAAAGCATCCGGGAAAGATCAGATTCTTTCCTATCAGGAGATTAAAGATGGGAGTCATTACTTGCAGGCACTCGAAATGGAACGTGATTTACGTCATGCGCTGCGTCATGATGAGTTCGAACTTTATTACCAACCAATCGTCTCACCGCAGCCGTTTCAAGTTAGAGGAGTCGAGGCGTTGATTCGCTGGCACCATCCACAGAAAGGATTCGTCTCTCCCGGCGTGTTCATTCCGGTTGCGGAGCAACTCGGGCTCATCTCAGATGTGGGACGTTGGGTGCTTGTGCGCGCCATCACCGAGATTCAAGAGTACGCAGAGCGACTTGACTTATTTTTATCCATTAACGTCTCGAAACGTCAGATTTTAGACGGCTCGTTTTTAGAAGCGTTGGAGGAAACGATCGCTAAGACAGGATTTCCCCCACACCGGTTGCATGTGGAAATCACAGAGAGTGAAGTCGGTGGGAATGTGTATGAACTTCAACAATTCATTCAAGCGTTAAAGGCCATCGGTGTCAAAATATCACTTGATGACTTCGGTGTCGGAACATCGTCGCTTTCATACTTGCAATCCCTGTGTCTCGACATCGTTAAAATCGATCAAAACTTCGTGAAAGGGATTCCGGAGAATAAATTTGACCGCGCGCTGTTAGAAGGGCTATATCAAACTTTCCAAACGCTTGGACTCGAGATTGTCACGGAAGGGGTCGAGCGACCGGAACAGCTTGCGTTCGTATTAGAATATAGTGGTTCGCTCATTCAAGGTTATCATTACAGTAAACCGATTCCGGTCAATCAATTGCACCTGTACTTACGTAAAACCGTCATGACTCAAATTTGATGTAGGTGACTCTTCATAGGAAGAGTCGCCTTTTTTGTGAAAAATATATGTGAAATTTGTTACAATAGGGAACATAACTTGCGACCCATTCAGAGAAAAGGTAAACTTGAAACAGGTAAAGAAAACGCTTTCAAAATTATTCTTTTATAGCTTTGAAAGGGAAAAAGGGAGGATTGGGTTCGATGCCAACAAAAAGAACGGCGCGGGCACCGTGGTCTAAAGTGATGATTCGTTCACAACTTGAAGTCGTAGATCGATTGCGGCCACCTTCGCTCGTCTTACAAAACGCAACGTATTTGAACGTCTACGTAAAACAATGGAGAACCGCGAATATTTGGATTGAGGGAGATCGCATCGTGTATGTCGGTCCAGACTTACCAGAATCAGCGGTCGAAACGGTCGATGTGACAGGAAAGTATATTGTACCTGGGTATATCGAGCCTCACGCTCATCCGTTTCAATTATACAATCCGGCGACGTTGTCAAAATATGCAGGAGAGCGTGGAACGACGACGCTCGTCAATGACAACATGCTGCTTTTTTTACAAGAGAAAGAGCAAGCGTTTGCGCAACTCGATGCGATTCAACAATTGCCGACGAGTACATATTGGTGGGCCCGTTTGGATACGCAAACGGAGTTGGACCGGGAGAGCGTGGCTGTCGACTCGGAACGCATTCACGAGTGGTTTAACCATCCGGACGTCGTCATGGCAGGTGAATTAACGGCATGGCCGCGCGCCTTGAAGGGTGATGATGAGATGCTTCAGTGGATGCTTGACGCCGAAACGTGCGGTTTGCCGGTCGAGGGGCATTTTCCGGGGGCGTCGCCGAAGACATTGACTAAAATGGCGTTGATGGGAGTACACAGCGACCATGAGGCGATGACGGCGGAAGAGGCGTTCAATCGATTGGAACTAGGTTATACGACGACGCTTCGACATTCCTCGATTCGTCCGGACCTGCCGGAGATGATCCGTGATCTATTGGCAAATGGACTGACGGCGTTCGACCATCTCATGGTGACAACGGACGGTTCGACACCGGGCTTTTATGAGGACGGCATGCAGGATGCTCTTGTCCGCATTTTGATCGAAGCGGGATTACCGGCTATCGAAGCCTACCGGATTGTCTCTCATAACGTGGCTCGTCACTTTGACCTCGATCACATTTTAGGGGCGATTGCGCCAGGCCGTATCGCGCACTTGAACATTCTAGATGCCATCGAGGAACCGCGTCCGACGGCTGTGATTGCGAAAGGGCAATGGATTTATCGTGATGGGGTATCGCTTTTCCCGAACGAATTAGTGGAAGCAGTCCTCAATAAGATGCCGTCGACAGACGTTTCAATCGAACTGACGCCACAAGACCTATCTTTCAGCATGCCCGTCGGACTCGACATGATCAACTCAGTCATCATGAAACTGTTTAAAATTACGCATGACACGGGTCAAGATGCATTGCCGCGTGATGGAGACGAATCGTTTCTCATGTTGCTTGATAAAGAAGGGAAATGGCGATTGAACACAGTCTTGAAAGGTTTCGCCCGAGATTTTGGTGGACTTGTCAGTTCGTACTCGATCAGTGGAGACTACTTGATTCTAGGGAAATGTAAACAGGATATGTTACTGGCGTTCAAACGAATGAACGAGCTCGGAGGCGGGATTGTCCTCGTAGACCAGGGCGAAATCGTTGCCGAGATCCCGTTACCACTCTGTGGGATGACGTCGACGGAGCAACTCGAAACACTCATCGATCAAGAGAAACAGCTGCGAGACGAGCTCATGGCGAGGGGCTATCAGTTCGAAGATCCGATTTATACATTACTATTTTTAGCATCTACCCATTTGCCATATGTTCGGGCGACACCTCTCGGCATTTACGAAGTCATGAAGAAACAAGTACTATTTCCTGCGATTTTGCGATGAATAGTTGAGTCCGGGGCGCCCCTGCTTTAGAATGAGAAAGAAGTATGAGTAGAGAGGATGCTTGCGGATGCAACTCGATAAATTACGAGGTCGAGAGCTCGATCAATTGTTTGAAGCGATTTTGAAGCTCGAGACACTCGAAGACTGTTATCAATTATTCGAAGATTTAGCGACTGTTAATGAAATTCAAGCACTTGCGCAACGACTTGAAGTGGCGCGGCAAATTCGTGAAGGAAACACGTATCATAAAATTGAGGATGCGACAGGCGCCTCAACGGCCACGATTTCACGTGTGAAGCGATGCTTGAACTATGGGACAGGTGGATACGATCTCGCTCTTGAACGTCTACAACAAACAAAAGGTGACTCGTAAGAGTCATCTTGTTTTTGATGGAGGGGAGTGGCGAGATGCAACAGAAATTCATGAAACTGAACTTACAATTGTTCTTTCGAAGTTTAACACCGGTCCAAACACTCGTGTTAATTTATAGTGCGGCAGCGATTTTATCAGTTTTGCTCCTCGCCTTACCAATCGCCCATAAGCCTGGAGTGACGATCACGTTTACCGACCTTGTCTTCTTTGCGGTGAGCTGTGTCAGTGTCACCGGCCTGACACCGATTGTAGTCACCGATACCTTCTCCACGTTCGGCTTATTTATCATTCTGTTCATCGTCCAAGTGAGCGGTGTCGGATTGATCAGTTTGCACGTCATCATGTGGATCTTACTTGGGAAACGGATTGGGTTTAGGGAAAGACAACTGATTTTACGCGACCAAAACCAGACGTCCATGTCTGGTATTGTTAAATACATCACGGAAATCGTGATCACCGTTATCGCCATCGAGGCGGTCGGTGCCGTCGTGCTCGGGGTCCATTACTTAAATTATTTTGATACCATCGGAGAAGCCTTCTTACAAGGATTGTTCGGGTCGATCAGTGCGACGACGAATGCCGGGTTTGACATTACGGGAAGTTCGCTCGCGCCATTCCGTGAGGACCCATTCGTCATCTTTACGCAAATCGCGCTCATGACCGGTGGTGCCATCGGATTCCCGGTGCTTGTAGAGATTCGAACGTACTTGGTGAGCCGAATCACACGGAAACGTCACACGTTCCCGAGTCGATTCTCGTTGTTCACGAAATTGACGGTCTCAACCTTCTTTATTTTGATTGCCGTCGGTACGGTCGGCTTGTTCATCTTTGAATACAATAATGCCTTTAAGGACTTGCCGCTCTGGTTGGCACTTTCGGATTCGTTGTTCCAATCCGTGACGACACGAAATGGTGGTCTATCGACGGTCGATGTCAATCTATTCTCTGAAGCGAGCATGTTGCTCCTGTCCATCCTGATGTTCATCGGGGCATCTCCATCGTCTGTCGGTGGGGGGATTCGGACGACGACGTTTGCTGTAGCCGTTCTCGCTGTCATCGCCTTCATTCGCGGGGACTCGTCCATTAAAATTTTCGGTCGTGAAATCGTCCTTGAAGATATTTGGAAAGCGTTCGTGATCATTACGGTTTCGCTTGCCGTGTTACTATCAGGTGTCATGGTCATGGCTTATTTTGAGGATGCTTCGTTGACACGAATCTTATTCGAGGCGTGTTCTGCGTTCGGGACGACGGGTCTATCCGTCGGATTGTCTTCCGAGTTTAGTAACGTTGGAAAATGGGTGTTGACGATTCTCATGTTCATCGGCCGAATCGGCGTCATCGCCTTCATTCTCATCCTGCAACGGAGACAACCGAAGCGGATGTATAACTATCCAAAAGAATCAATCATCTTAGGGTAAGGAGATTGTCATATGAAAGCATTTTGGATCAACTTCGGATACGTCTTCATTGTTCCGGTTCTTCCGTTTATCGCCATCGTCAATGGAACGGCACTCTGTTCACCGGACTCGCCGCTCCTTGACATACCGGTGCTCGGATTCTTTTTAGCGAATCCGCTCTGGTTCGTTCCTGTTTACGGTCTATTCGCCTTGCTTGTTGCGAAATGGTTGACGGATCGGGAACGGAATCGTACGGCACGTTCGTGACTTGCTTCGGCAAGTCTTTTTTTGTTGGAGAGATGCACGGGAGGAAAAAAATCGATACACTATAGAAGGATTCGATAGGAGGGAATGAGTTGGAATTTCAGACGTGGCGACATGTGTTTAAACTAGATCCGAATAAGGAGCTCACAGATGAGGCGCTCGAGGCGCTCATCCATTCGGGGACCGACGCCTTTTTGATCGGGGGAACGGATGGGATTGATGCAGAGAATACATTTGCGCTTTATGCGAGAGTCCGAGATGCCGGGATTCCAATCGCACTTGAGATTAGCCATCCTAGTCAAGTCATCCACGGATTCAATCATTACTTCGTGCCCACCGTGCTGAATGCAGGAACTCCGGAATGGATCATTGGTCATCATGCCCGTGCGTTTGAACGATTCGGCCATTTCTTTGATGCTCGTCTTGTCACGGCTCAAGGATATCTCGTCTTAAACCCGGAGGCGAAAGTCGCTGACGTGACGGAAGCGCGATGCGATTTGACGATCGAAGAATCCGTGGCATACGCGGAAGTTGGACATCACTTGTTCCGTCTTCCCTCGCTCTATATCGAATATAGTGGACGACTCGGGAATCCTGATGTCGTCAAAGAGATTCGTTTGGCGTTACCTGATGCACATCTCTTTTACGGTGGTGGCATTGAGGGAGAAGAGACGGCACGATTAATGGGTGCACATGTCGACACGATTGTTGTCGGCAATATCATTTATGAAGACTTAGCTGGAGCACTTGCGACTGTACGAGCACTCCGATAAAATAAGAACAAACGTTTGGAACAAGGAAGGAAACGATTATGTATAATCTTAGCGAAGAATTAGTTAAAGGGATGAACCCGGAACAAGCAGAAGCGGTGAAGCATACGGATGGCCCGCTGTTGATCATGGCGGGTGCAGGGTCTGGGAAGACTCGTGTCTTGACCCATCGTGTCGCCTATTTGATGGCGGCGAAGCAAGTGGCACCGTGGAACATTTTAGCGATCACGTTCACGAATAAGGCAGCACGAGAAATGAAAGATCGGATTGCCCGTCTTGTGGGTGGTGTCGCCGAAGACATTTGGATTTCTACATTCCACTCCATGTGCGTCCGGATTTTACGACGCGATATCGATCGCATCCGCTATGACAGGAGCTTTTCCATTTTAGATGCCTCGGATCAATTGACAGCAATCAAACAGGTGTTGAAAGAATTGAACCTCGATCCGAAGAAGTACGAACCGCGTACCCTTCTCGGGATGATTTCAAATCATAAAAATGAGCTGCGTACGGCGAAAGATGCGGCTGCCCTCGTCGGGAACAATCCGTACGAGCGAATCATCTCGGACGTCTACACAGCGTATGAGAAAAAGTTGAAACAAAACAATGTGCTCGACTTTGACGACTTGATCATGAAGACGATTCACTTATTTCAAGAAGCACCGGACGTGTTGGCGTTCTATCAGAAGAAATTCAAGTACATCCATGTCGATGAGTATCAGGATACGAACCGTGCCCAATATACGCTCGTCAAACTTCTCGCACAGGCACACGAGAATTTATGTGTCGTCGGGGATTCGGATCAGTCCATTTATCGTTGGCGCGGTGCCGACATCGCCAATATCTTGACGTTCGAGAAAGATTATCCGAGCGCCCATGTCATCTTGCTCGAACAAAACTATCGTTCGACGAAACGGATTTTAGAGGCGGCGAACGGTGTCATCCAAAACAACGCTTCCCGGAAAGAGAAGAACTTGTGGACTGAAAATGATGAAGGAGAGAAACTGTTGCTCCATGTCGCATCGGATGATCGCGACGAAGCGTTCTTCATCATGAACCAGATGAAAGAGCTGAAGATGGAAGGGATGGACTACGGACAGATGGCGGTCCTTTATCGGACGAACGCTCAATCACGTGGACTCGAGGAGATGCTCCTCAAATCGAACATCCCATACAAAATGGTCGGCGGGACGAAGTTCTATGAGCGAAAAGAGATCAAGGACGTCCTCGCATACTTGCGATTGATCGCCAACCCGGATGAGGACATCTCGTTCGTTCGCGTCGTCAATGAGCCGAAACGCGGAATCGGTGCCGCGACGATTGATAAACTAGGTGACTTTGCAGATATGCAAGGCGTCTCACTTATGGATGCGATTCGTGACATCGAATTGTCAGGCATCGCCCCACGCACTGCGACGAAACTCGCGGACTTCCGCCAAATGATGCTGGATTTACGGCAGATGGCGGACTACCTCTCCATTTCAGAACTCGTCGAAGAGGTATTGAAGAAAACAGGATATGAAGAGATGCTCAAAATCGAGAAGACGCTTGAAGCGGAAAGCCGACTCGAGAACTTGCAAGAGTTTCTGTCGGTCGCCCAAAACTTTGAGAAAGAGAGCGATGAACAGACGCTCGTCGCCTTCCTTACCGATTTGACGCTCGTCTCAGACCTCGATTCACTCGATGAAGTCGATGAGTCGCATCAAGTCACGTTGATGACGTTGCACTCGGCAAAGGGACTTGAATTCCCGGTCGTCTTCTTGATTGGAATGGAAGAAGGACTTTTCCCGCACAGCCGTGCCTTGAACGACGAGGAAGAGATGGAAGAAGAACGTCGTCTTGCGTATGTCGGAATCACCCGTGCCGAGAAGCGTCTCTATTTGACACGTGCCCAGTCACGGATGCTATATGGTCGCTTCCAAAACAACCCGGAGTCGAGATTCTTGCATGAGTTGCCGGAAACGTTGTTGGAGCGGTCCGGTAAGGCGAGAAAACCGATGCCGTGGAACCCGGTCGAGTCACCAGGGAAGTTACCGGTGAATGGCTTTAGTTCGAAACCGAAGCCGAAACTCGCCCAATCGTCCGGTGCCGAAACGGTCGGATGGAATGTCGGCGACAAAGCGAATCATAAAAAATGGGGACAAGGGACGGTCGTACAGACACGTGGTGAAGGCGACCAACTCGAAGTCGACATCGCATTCCCGGAAGTCGGGATCAAGCGCCTATTGGCTAAATTTGCCCCTATCGAAAAAGCGTGAGGTGAGAATATGGAGATGGCAGAACGCGTAGAAGAGCTACGTCAAACGTTAAATCAATATGGTTACGAGTATTACGTACTCGACCGTCCGAGCGTGCCGGATTCGGAGTATGACCGATTGATGAACGAATTGATTCAAATCGAGACTGATTATCCTGAACTTCGAACACCGGATTCTCCGACGCAACGCGTCGGAGGGGCTCCGCTCGACGCATTCGTCAAAGTGACACATGACACGCCGATGCTCTCGCTCGGCAACGTCTTCTCGAAAGAAGAACTCGTCGAGTGGGTGGAGCGAATTGAGAAAGATCTCGGCTACACGCCGACATTCGTGGCAGAACTCAAATTTGATGGTCTCGCTGTCTCGTTAAAATATGAGAATGGCCGCCTCGTTCGTGGCGCGACGCGTGGGGACGGGACGACGGGGGAGGACATCACGCAAAACTTGAAGACGATTCGTTCCATCCCTCTCCGATTAAATGAGGACGTGACGTTTGAAGTGCGAGGTGAGGCGTACATGCCGAAACGTTCGTTTGAACAATTGAATGATGAACGAGAACGTAACGGCGAGCCACTTTTCGCAAATCCGAGAAACGCTGCTGCCGGTTCACTTCGACAACTCGACTCAAAAATTGCGGCGTCAAGAAATTTGGCGTTCTTCGCATACGGTTTGGTGTCGCAAGACGATCTCGTCGCGTCACATGACGAATCACTCGATTATTTGAAACGACTCGGTGTCGCAGTGAGCGGAGATTATACAACATGCCAGACGGCGGATGAACTGTGGGATTACATTGAGACATACGTGACAAAACGGAGTGACCTCCCATATGAAATTGATGGGATTGTCATCAAAGTGGCCGGTTATGAAGAACAAGAACAACTTGGTTTCACCGCTAAAAGTCCGCGCTGGGCCGTCGCGTACAAGTTCCCGGCAGAAGAAGTCGTGACGACGATCGAGGACGTCGATTTTAGTGTCGGTCGTACGGGGAAGGTCACACCACGGGCACGATTTGCCCCGGTTTCTGTGGCAGGTTCGACCGTGACGTATGCGACGCTTCACAATGAAGATTTTATAAAGGAAAAAGATCTTCATATCGGTGACCGAGTCGTCATCAAAAAAGCAGGAGATGTCATTCCGGCCGTCGTATCGGCACTGGCGAGTGAACGGAGCGGGGAAGAGCGGGTGATTGAATTCCCGACGCATTGTCCGGCGTGTGGGTCGGAGTTGATTCGACTCGAAGGAGAGGCGGATCATCGTTGCGTCAATCCGGAATGTCCGGCTCAACTGCTTGAAGGACTCATCCATTTCGTGTCGAGACAAGCGATGAACATCGACGGGCTCGGCGAGAAAGTCATCACGCAGCTTCACGAAGCAGGGCTCGTTCACAATGTGGCCGACCTGTATCGCTTGGACCGAGATGATTTACTTGGACTCGAGCGCATGGGCGAGACGTCAGTGACGAACTTGCTCTCGGCAATCGAACAGTCGAAGCAAAATTCATTGGAACGGGTGCTCTTCGCCCTCGGGATTCGACTCGTCGGACAAAAGGCCGCTTCTTTAATTGCAGAACGGTTCGAGACGATGGAGGCAATCATCGCGGCGACAGTCGAAGAATTGACAGCCATCGATGGTATCGGGACTAAAATGGCAGAATCGATCGTTCTCTATTTCGAAAAACCGGAAGCACGTGAACTCGTCAAAGAACTTTCAGAATCGGGAGTCAATCTTTCCTTCAAAGGAACGAAACGACCAACGACGGAAGGAGCACCGCTCTCTGGGAAGACAGTCGTATTGACGGGGAAGTTGCATGAGATGACACGTGGCGAGGCTGGGAAACAGCTTGAACTTCTCGGAGCGAGTGTAACGGGAAGTGTAAGTAAGAACACAGACTTGCTCGTCGCCGGTGAAAAAGCAGGTTCGAAGCTGGCGAAAGCGGAATCTCTCGGAATTGAAGTATGGGATGAGGCAAAACTGCTCGACTTTTTACATGAACAAGCATAAGACGTTCGCTTCGGCGAACGTTCAGCTTGTTGACAAATAACATGTTCGAACTCGTCCTTCCGGCGCCCACGCTTTCCTCAGGCAATCCCGGAGCCGCATCGCGACCTAGGTCGCTGCTGGGTCTCCGTCGGATTGCTTTCCTGAAGGAGTCGGGGCGCCGTCGGGCGAGCAACGCAAACGGTCGTCATCTGGCGGCCGTTTGTCTTTTTCTAAGGTCACGACAGCCGAAGAAAAAGCTCGGTATTTACTTTGAATCGATGTTTTAGAAAGGGAAGGTAAACGCCGAGATCATCCGCCTCGGGCTGCTGTTCAACATCCGTTCCGTTCGTCAGACCGTGAAGGGTGGATGGTGTCGACTTGTTGATCATTAGATCCGCCCCCTGTGTGTTCTTCTCACACCATTATATGGGACGAAGGACAAAAGGTGACCAAGAACGGGCAGGCGAGACTTCTGAGGGAATAGCAAGCAAAGGGAGACCCAGCAGTGACGCAGTCGCGATGCGGCTCCCTGCTTGCCCCTAGGAAAGCGAGCCGTGTCCGGATTGTGCATAAGACCTATACTTTGTCTACAGTCTGGACGTTCGCTTCGGCGAACGTTTTTTATTTTTCGGAAATAAATGGGATTGAGCAGGTTCGCACAAGCGTGTGAGGGGTATAGATTAACTAAATCAAAATGCTAATATATTTTTGCGAGAGAACCCTTTGACATCATGACGTTCACACACACATTCCTCTCATTCCTCTACGTGGTGAACGTCGTCATCGGAACGATTGCGATTCGAGCGCTTGTTTTCACCTTAGAGGAGGGACCAACATCATGACACACAACATCCAGCGCTTCGTTGCCGTATTTACCATCCTCATGTTCCTTTCAACCTTATTTGGGGTGCCTACCGCCAAAGCGAACACGACCACGTTCCGGTATATTCAAGTGAATTTGACAGATGAGGAAAGCGAAACATTATATGAATCAAGTCTCGTCTATGAAGGAATCACGTATTACGGGAGCCGTGAATCAGCTGACGTTTGGCGATTTATGATTGATGCGGAAGCAGTAGACGACTCGTTGATTGACCTCATCACGCTCTACAATGCGGAAGGTGTACCGTATACGTTTTCTCCAAACACCATCACGGAAGCCTATCCTGTCGAAGAGGAAGAACCGCCTGTTGTCACAGAACCAGATCTATCAGAAGAAGTGACGCCACCGGTTGAACCAGAACCAATCGTCGAAGAGCCGACGACTGAACCGACGTTACCGAAGCTCGCCGTTGAAGCAATCAATATCGCCGCAGTCGACCGAGCCGTTGTCGGAGGCGAAATATCGTATACGTTCATTGTAGAAAACACAGGAGACACGCCGATGACGGTGACAGAATTCTCTCACGAGTATGTGAGCGGAGACATCGATCATCAATCAATCGAATCGTTCAATCAACACGTATTTGATCGTTTGCATGAATTAATAGGAGAAGACGGTCTCTTGCCGGGGGAACGGGTGGAAGTGACAGAAGTCTTATCGATTCCGACCGGATATTCGTTCGACGCACATCCTGAAATCGGCAGTGTCTTTCAAGTGACCGGGCTAGATGAATTCAACCGGGTCGTCACATCAGAAAGTCAACAGATAATCCTTTTACAAACACCAGACTTCACCGTGAATGCGACGGTTGAGAAGGCGACCGTTCAACCGGGAGAGCCCGTTCGCTATACGTATACGGTCACCAATCCTTCGAAAGTCACCTTGTTTTTAGCGGACGCGATGCTCACATGGCCAAGCGGTGCCTTGACAGAAGAAGAACGAAACCAGGCAAATCAACGATTCACGGAGCAAGTCGAAGCAATTCCTACCTTCAGAGACGGACTCGGTCCGGAAGAAGAAGTGACGTTCTCGTTTGAGCTTCCGCTCCTCCCATCTTATGATGTGAGAGCCGGGGCTGAATTGATTCAACGTGCCACATTCATCTTCGAGGTGGATGAAGGGATCAGGGTTACTCGCTCCGTTGACGTACCGGTGGCGGTGAAGCAACCTGTTCCGGTAAAAGAAGAGCCAAAACAAGACGCTAACAAGCAGAAGACAGAGGTGAAAGCCACACCACCTGTCGTGAAAGTCATCGTCAAAGAGAGTGGAGCGAAACGAGTCGAGCACATCGATGAAGCCGATCCCTACGCACAAGGCGTACTTCCGATGACAGGCGAAGCGGATGATCTGTGGCACGTCATGCTCGGTACACTTCTCTTCGCGTCAGGACTCCTACTGTTGATTCGTCGCAACCACCCGTCAACGAAACCATAAATCGAAATCCCTTCTCGTTCATCCGAGAAGGGATTTGTTCTGATTCCGCTTCGATACTTTTTTCGTGGAACGATTTTGTTATAATGGACAAAGTGAAATAGGAAACGATGTTCAAAGGAGCTAGACATAGATGAAATGGAAACAACTCGTCATCCCGACAATCGCCTCGGCGCTATTGTTGAGTGGATGTTCAATGAAAATACCGATGGGTGAAGAAGAAGCGACACCAACTGGGGACGAAACAGCGGCCGAAGGCGTCACACAAGCGATTGAAGCCCGTGACTCATACTATCAGATGGTCATTCCGTTCAAACCGGCGGCAGCGAGAGGACTCGCCCAACGTCAAGTCAGTTCATCGTTAGAACTCGAAGAAGTCGAACTCGGTCTCATGCGTCACTCAACGGACGCGTTCGACCCGGAAAAGTTCGCTTATCAAGAGGGACAGCTGTTGAACGCGGAGGATGTATCTCGTCTGCTCGCACGGAAAGATAAAAGTAATGAAGGGTTGACCCCCTTGAACCCGGCTTATGCGGATGGCAAGGCAGAAGTCGAAGACGACAAGTTCGTCGATGCGAACAAGAAATCACCGCTTTATTTAGCTTCGATTGTCGAACAGAATTATATGACGAAAGAGGACAGCGGGTACCAGGTTGGGGGCGTATCGTTTGCACTTATTTTGAACCGTGAATATGTCTTCCAAGCACCGAACTATGGTCCGACGTATACCGTCAAACTCGATCAAAAGAAAGTAATCGCAGAAGGGGAACGTATGGCGAACGAACTCGTCTCCCAATTACGAAAGCGTGAAGACTTCAAGGACCTCGATATCAATGTCGCGCTCTATATGAAATCGACACAAGGTTCACCGACACCGGGGAACTACATCAAGTCGGCCTTCGTTGGGACGGCGGATCAAGTCAAATCGGGCGACTGGAAAGCGATCGATGAGAAGTACTACTATTTCCCGTCGACATCGGCGACGTCTGACGTACGCGAGGACGCTCAGAAATTTACGCTCTTCAGCGATCGGATTGCCGACCTTTTCCCGGACTATAGCGGGATGATTGGGAAGGGCTTTTATCAGAACGGAGATCTATCGAGAATGGAGATTGATATCCCGATTCAGTTTTACAGTCGCGCTGAGCTCGTCGGCTTCACACAACACGTGGTCGGCTTGCTCGAAAACCGTTGGGAATATAGCCGGAACGTTCCGGTTCGTATCAACGTGACGTCACTTGGCGGAGACCCTGAAGTGACGATTGTGTTTGAGGACGGCATGGATAGCCCGAAAGTCTACTTCTAATCGAGAAGAGGTTCGTTTTTTGAAACGAATCTCTTCTTTTTTTCGTATGAAAAGTGAAAGGATTATCTTTGACCTTATTTGACCAATTGAGTAGAATAGAGTTAACAGAAACGGGAAAGGGATAGGTGAGGTGAATCCATATGGCTAAAAACTATTACGACGAGCTCGGTGTCTCCAAGGAAGCGACCGAGCAAGAGATTAAACGTGCATACCGGAAACTGGCGAAACAATACCATCCGGACGTCAATAAAGACCCTGGCGCACAAGAACGATTCAAGTCGGTCCAGGAAGCGTTTGACGTATTGAGCGACCCAGAGAAAAAGGCGAACTATGATCGATACGGTAGCCCGGATGGACCGTCGTTCGGACAAGGGTTCGGTGGCGGTGGAGAGACTTACGGGGAAGGCTCGTCACAATTCGAAGATCTATTCCGACAATTCGGAGGCGGATCGCGTACGACCTCTCGGACTTTCGGATTTGAAGATATGTTCGGAAGCTTCTTTGACCAAGCAGTCGAGGAAGACTTGGATGAGACTGTTCGTGTCAACATCCCGCTCAGTCAATTGACGAAAGAGTCGAAAGTGAGTCTACGTCTTCAAACGGGTACCGTGAACGTCAAAATTCCACAAGGTGCCTACGAAGGTCAGAAGTTGCGGTTGAAAGGAAAAGGTAGCCGCGTCGGACAATCGGGGAACCGAGGAGATGTATATGTCGAACTTCACTTTGCGGATGACGATACGTATCGTCGTGAAGGAGAGCATATCGTGACCGTGAAACGATTGCGTCCGCTCGACTTTTTAGACGGGGCGAGCGTCATCGTTGCCACGCTCGACGGGGGACGCGTGAAGCTGAAAGTGAAACCGGGAAGCCGTCCGGGACAACGGATGCGGATTCCTGGTCGCGGTGTCATGACCGGCTCGAAGGTGCGGTCGGACTTATTCGTCCAACTCGAGGTCGACCTGCCTCTTGATGAGACGTACCGTTCTGTTTATGAGCAAATCGAACGTTAATGTATAAGGAGGAATCGTGATGGACTTTAATCGTTTTACAGATAAAGCACATGAATGCATTGTCAGTTCACAGGCGTTAGCGAAACAATATCATCATAGTGAAATCAATGAGTGGCACGTCTTGGCGTCCATGATTTCGCAGACGGACGGGATCGCGCCGTTGCTGTTTCAAAAAATGGAAATCAACGTGTCTGAGATTGAAGGCGAAGTCGCGCTTTCTTTAAGAAATGCACCAAAACTTCAAAATCCGACGACACCGATGATTTCGGCTTCTTTGCTGAACGTTCTAACGACGGCGGAGCGAGAAGCGACAGGGATGAACGATGAATACGTATCGGTCGAACATATTTTACTCGGCATCTTGTTGAACAGTAGTCAAGCACAGGCGATGCTCGAGCGAAAAGGGATCACAGAAGACCGTCTCCGTGAGGCGCTCGTCGCCGTACGAGGCAATCGTCGGATCACTTCGAAGTCGCCTGAAGCGACGTATGACGTCTTGACGAAATACGGACGAGACCTCATTCAAGAAGTGAAGACCGGGAAAATCGATCCGGTCATCGGACGGGATAGCGAGATTCGTCGTGTCATCCGGATTTTGAGTCGGAAAACGAAAAACAACCCAGTCCTCATCGGGGAACCGGGTGTCGGGAAGACGGCGATTGTCGAAGGGCTCGCCCAGCGTATCGTTCGTGGAGATGTGCCGGAAAGTTTGAAAGACAAAACCATCTTCAGTCTCGATATGAGTTCCCTCGTTGCCGGTGCGAAATATCGTGGGGAGTTCGAGGAACGTCTACAGGCAGTCTTGTCCGAAGTGAAAGAAGCGGAAGGCACCATCATCCTCTTCATCGATGAACTGCACACGATTGTCGGTGCAGGGAAGTCGGAGGGATCGATGGATGCCGGGAACATGTTGAAACCGATGCTCGCCCGAGGCGAACTGCATTGTATCGGTGCGACGACACTTGACGAGTATCGTCAATATATCGAGAAGGACCCGGCCCTCGAGCGGCGTTTCCAACAAGTACTTGTCGCTGAACCGGATGTCGAGGATACGGTTTCCATCTTGCGCGGTTTGAAAGAACGCTTCGAGATTCACCACGGGGTACGCATCCATGACAATGCGCTCGTCGCAGCGGCTGTATTATCCAATCGCTATATCACCGACCGTTTCATGCCGGACAAGGCGATCGATCTCGTCGATGAGTCGTGTGCAATGATTCGGACGGAGATGGAGTCGATGCCGGCTGAACTCGATGAATTGGTCCGTCGGGTCATGCAGCTTGAAATCGAAGAGGCGGCTCTTAAAAAAGAGAGCGATGCCGCTTCCATGAAGCGACTTGAGGCGCTTCAGCAGGAATTGGCGTCACTTCGTGAACAGTCTGACTCGTTACGTCTCCGCTGGGAGAATGAGAAGGAGTCGACGCACCGCGTACAACAAATCCGCGGAGATCTCGAGAAAGTACGTCTCGAGTTACAAGAGGCAGAGAGTCGTTACGATTTGAACCGGGCCTCGGAACTGAAATACGGACGAATCCCGGAGCTTGAGCGAGAACTCGAAGAAGCGGAACAGTTGGCGAGTTCGGTGACACGCGAACTCGTGCGGGAAGAGGTGACGGAAGAAGAAATCGCCGAGGTCGTCTCAAAATGGACGGGCATACCGGTGACGAAACTGACAGAAGGAGAGCGGGATAAGCTCCTCAATCTAGAAACGGTCTTGCATAAACGCGTGTTCGGACAAGATGATGCGATTCGTCTCGTCAGCGATGCGGTCATTCGGGCGCGTGCTGGCATCAAAGATCCGAATCGTCCGATCGGCTCATTCCTCTTCCTCGGACCGACGGGGGTCGGGAAGACAGAACTCGGGAAGGCGCTCGCAGAAGCGATGTTTGACTCAGAAGACCATATCGTTCGCCTCGATATGAGTGAATATATGGAGAAACATGCCGTGTCGCGTCTCGTCGGAGCGCCTCCTGGCTATATCGGATATGAGGAAGGCGGCCAGTTGACCGAAGCGGTTCGCCGTAACCCGTACTCGGTCCTCTTACTCGATGAGGTCGAGAAGGCACATCCGGACGTCTTCAACATCTTGCTACAATTGCTCGATGATGGTCGATTGACCGATTCGCACGGGCGCATCGTCGACTTCAAAAATACGATTGTCATCATGACGTCGAACATTGGGGCAGACATTTTGCTCGAGGCAGCGAGAGATGGTGTGATTGATGAAGATGAGGAGCGTCAAGTGCTCGACAAACTCCGTCGCCATTTCCGTCCTGAATTCTTGAACCGGATCGATGAAACGATTCTGTTCCATCCGCTCACGAAAGACCAAATCGGTCAAATCGTCGAGAAAGCGGTCGGACGGATGAGCGAGCGGCTCACGACACGCTCGATTCATATCGAGATCACCGACGCAGCCAAAACGTTCGTTGCCGACGAAGCGTATGAACCACAATTCGGTGCCCGTCCAATCAATCGTTACGTACAACGGACGATTGAAACGAAACTTGCCCGTAGCATCCTCGCTGGAGATGTCGAGGATGGTCAAACGGTCATCATCGATGTCGAGAACGGGGCGTTGACGTTACGTCCATCGACAATCAATGCATAAAGAAAGAGGAATCCACAACCGGATTCCTCTTTTATGTATGCCGACGCTTTCTTCTCAAAATCAAATAACTGATGCCTATAAAAATGAGATAGAGTACCGTCCCAAAAAATGAGTTGAATACCCATGGAATAGTTCCCATAAAGCTGGCACGGGTCGCTTCTTGAAACCAGAGCAGTAACCAAAAGAATAAGCCAAGACTTGTTGCGAGTAGCGTGTAAAATCCCATCATACCTTGTTTCGTCCATCGCTTGATTCCGAACCCGAGTAAAGTCGTAACGATAAAAATTGTACCCAACCCAATATAGAACAATCCGTCAATCGGTAATGACTGCACCTACGTGGCTCCCTTCTCATCATATAATTCAATCTTACACGGAGAGGGAATAAATGGGAATCTTTATTGTGAAACGAGGGGATGTTCTGGCTGATAGATGCAGTACGGTTCCGCCTCCTTATAATCGCCAGTGACGGCATAGGCTCTAGCCCGCGAACCACCACATAGATACCGATATTCACAATACCCACACTTGCCATGATGAGTGTCGGGATCACGCAGCTCCTTGAACGTCGGATGATGGCGATAAATATCGGCGAGAGGTGTCGTTCGGACGTTTCCGCAGGGGATCGGTAAAAAACCGGACGGCTGGACGTCCCCTGTATGTGAGATAAAGACGAACCCGTTGCCGTCATTCGTTCCGCGAGGGGCCTTCGCCAAATCGTCATGGGGATGTCCGATTGGAGGGAGCCCTGCTGCCCGGCGGCGCTGATTTTCTTGTCGGGCAACTCTCCGATAAAATTGGGCTTCCGTCGTCGAGATGATGAAGGGTGCCGTCTCTTGTAGGGAGAACGCCCATTTCAATACTTCCTCATGTCGCTCTGGTGTAATGGGTTGTAACAGGGATCCACGTCCAGTCGGCACGAGGAAAAAGAGCGTCCAGACGGATACGCCGAGGGATTCTACGAGTTTCGCCATTTCCGGTAATCGATCAACGTTGTATTCGGTCACCGTCGTATTGATTTGAAATGACATTCCCTCCTCTCGGAAATATGAGATTCCTCGAATGGTACGGTCGAAACTGCCACGTGTGCCGCGGAAATAGTCATGCGTCACGGCGTCCGGTCCGTCAATGGAGAAGGCCCAACGTGACAAACCAGCCGCTTTCGCTCGTTTCACGGCATCGTGAGTCACTCGAGGTGTGGCGGAAGGTGTCATCGAGACGCGCATCCCGAGGGAAGAGGCGTATGCGGTCAATTCAAATAAATCTTCACGCATGAGAGGATCACCGCCCGTAAAGACGAGAATCGGGTTATCCATCGCATGAATCTCGCGAATCAATGCCTTCCCTTCTTCCGTATCGAGTTCGTTTTCGTAACGGTGAAATTGTGCCTCTGCCCGGCAGTGGACGCAGGAGAGCGCACAGGCCCGTGTGACTTCCCAAATGACGATGAACGGGTTTTCGTTATAGTCGATGTGTTTCATACCGTCACCGCCTGTCGAAGATGTAAGTGATCGACCGCCCGTTTGGCAGAATCGACGCAGTCAGGTAATCCGACTCCATGAAGAATGGCACCACACGCCTCGACGCCGTCCCACTTCAGAAGTGCTTCTTCGAACGCGCGGACGTCCTGTTTATGACCGACTTCATATTGTGGCATCGTTTGAATGTGTCGTTCGACTTTCGTGAAGAGGGGAGTCCCGACTTTTTGAATGCGTCGAAGTTCGCTTAAAGCGAAGTTTGCGATTTGATCATCCTCTTCATGGAGCAGGGACGGGACATGTTCTGAACCGATATACATGCGGAGCAGTGCTTTTCCTTCAGGAGCTAGGTGTGGCCATTTCTTATGCATCCAGCTACAAGCGGTCAAGGCGTTTCCTTCCGATTTGGCGATGACGTAGCCGGTTCCATCTAACGCATCCACATCTGACTCGTCGAAGGCGGCGAGTACGGTCATCGAAGAGGTACGTTTTAACGATGACAAGCGTTCGGCTTCTGGGAATCCGAGCAGAGGTCCGAGTGCTTGAGGGGAAGTCGCAAGAATGATACCGTCAAACTGTTCGACCGTCCCATCGGCAAATGTGACTTCATGAGGTCGAACGGATTGAACAAGCGTCTTTAACATGAGTCGATCGATCGACGGACGGAGCGCCTCGACGAGTGCTCCGAGTCCTTGCTCGATCGACAGGAACTTACCAGTCTCGGACGGCTTTACACCAGCTTGGACTGGAGGGGTGAGTGCTTTCATTCCGAGAATCAGACTGCGAGTTTTTTGTTCAATCGTGATAAACTGAGGGAAAGTAGACTCGATGCTCATGTCTTCGAGTGTCCCGTTGTAAATCCCGGACAGAAGCGGTTCGATCATCGTATCGACGACTTCTGAGCCGAGTCTCGTTCGAAAGAAACGGTCGAGCGAGATATCCTCTCCTGCATACACGCGTGGAATCACGAGATCGAATCCGGCGCGAAGTTTTCCTCTCCAAGTAAAGAGATCCGTTTTGACCATCGGCCAAAACTTGGTCGGGATGCCCATGACCGATCCGGCCGGCATCTGTCTCAGTTGCTTCCGTACGTAAATGTAAGAAGTCCCGGTTCTGGAGCGGACGAGTTGATCTGCGAGACCGAGATCCGTAATGAGTGATGTCAAGGTCGGCTTTCGTGCCATATAACCGTCGGGTCCAGTCTCTAACGTAAACCCATCCCGATAAATGGTCTTAATTTTTCCACCGAGACGGTCCTGCGCCTCGATCAATGTGACATGAGCTCCGGCTTCTTTGGCATAATAGGCTGCGGCAAGTCCGGTGATGCCACCTCCAATAATCGCGATACGATTCAATTGATTCACCCATTTCTCTAAAGTTGTTGTCGTCTTAACGGTACCGGGAATGTTGACGGAGATATAGGATAAGTGTCACGGAGTTCTAGACAAATTTGTCACGAATTCGAAAGGGGACGATGGAATGGCTTCCTTCCTTATCGTTGCGACGCTTGTAATGGTAGGCATAGCTGGGTTTATTCTGTCGATGAATCGACATGGAGAAAAGTTGGTTGGAGACGAGGAAAGTCCACCGATGATTTGGGCGGATGAAGACTGGTATAAAGATGATGGACCACCAGACGGGTAATATGATAAGATGACCCGGTTGAAATTTGATGGAACATGAGGTGATCGAATGAATGTACTCGAACAACAGTTGAATCACTTGGTTGATGAGTGTCGTCCGTACACGGCTCAAGGGAAAGTGGCGGATTATATCCCTGAACTCGCACATGTGAAAAACGATTTACTCGGGGTGGCAATTTGTTTGCCGGACGGTACGTATATTCATGCGGGGGATGTTCATCACAAGTTTACGATTCAGAGCGTATCGAAGGCGCTCACCCTTTGTTATGTACTGATGGAGTTCGGGGAGGACTATGTCTTTTCGAAAGTAGGGATGGAGCCGACGGGGGACGCATTCAACTCCATCGCCAAACTTGAGGAAACGGTCCCGTCAAAACCGCTCAATCCGATGATCAACGCCGGAGCGTTAGCGGTGACGAGTATGATTTTGGGGGAGACGGCAGAACTCAAAATCTATCAGTTCCGCCAGTTTTTAGCGACGTTATTAAATCGCTCGGTCGAGGAGGTCATGTACGACGAAAAAGTCGCCCGCTCTGAATACGAGACGACCGACTTGAACCGTGCCTTGCTCTATTTCATGCGTCACCATGGAATTGTGGAAGGTGACGTCGATGAGATCATTGATGTGTATACGAAACAGTGTGCCATCGAGATTGATTGTTTTGATTTGGCACGAATCGGGCGTGTCTTTGCAGGGAATGGAGAAGACCCGGATACGGGCGAAGAGTTGATTCCACGTCGGGTCGTCCGAAACGTCAAGGCCATCATGACGACGTGTGGCATGTATGATGCATCGGGTGAGTTCGCTGTCCGGGTTGGTCTTCCAGGAAAAAGTGGGGTGTCGGGTGCCATCTTGGCGGTCGGGAACCACGAACTGGATTTGAATAACGTCGGGTTTGGCATATTTGGTCCGGCACTTGATTCAAAAGGAAACTCGATTGCCGGAATGAAGTTGTTGGAACTATTGATTGAGCGCTATACATCTCGCTAAATCGATAGGTGCTCCACGGATGCATCGAGTTCCTGCTGTAATGTTTCAATTTTTTGGTCGTATTCGGACTGTAGTTCAGCTGGAGGGGTGAAGGCCCGCCAACGCTTTAACAGTTGGTCATGGTCGTTCATCTCACCGAGTTCGGTTTGCATTTTTTTTAACGTTCGGACAGTGTCCATCGATGCATCCGATTCATAGTTTAGCAAGTACTCATGTAAATAGCGTTCGCGTTTGACGGCTAAACGGACTTTATGGAGCGCTTCAAGTTGTTCTTTTCCACTGGATTGTTCATGATAGACGCGCACACGTTGCTTGCGCTCACTTTTCGCCTTTTCTAACATCGGGGAGGCGTTCGTTTTTTTGAACGCACGAAATAACGGTCCACCGATGAAGCGACGTACTTGTTGATCGAGCGACGGTGTCATTTTTTCACTGACACGGGTAGATAGAATCGTCCGTGCGATGGCACGTTCTGTCTCCATCGCTTCAAGAAACGCATGGTCGAGTTCGGATTTAGAATCAAACGTTTCGATGAGGACGTCGAGGTCGCGCACATGACCGAGTGCCTCCATCAATTGTTTGAGTTGTCGAAATGTCGCCGGCTTCGTTTCGTATAGTTGCATGAAGGTGATCAGTTTCCGTAAATGCACCCGGGCGCGGTGAATATCCTCAGAATTGTTAAAGGTGAGGGCTTCCGTCACATAGTGATTGAACGTGTTCCACGTTTCCAACAGTTCAAATTTAAGTTTTTCTGCATGCCGTTGATTCATAATTATAAGTTCCTTTCTGAAAAAGAGATGAGGGTTGTCCATGTACCAAACACATTCATTAAACGAAAAAATCAAACTGTTCTTCACGATTTTCTTTCCAATCCTAGTCACGCAAGTGTCTTTTTATTTGATTAGCTTTTTCGATACCGTCATGTCCGGCCGGGCGGGTGCCGTCGATTTGGCTGGTGTCGGAGTCGGTTCAAGCTTGTGGATGCCGGTGTATACCGGACTGAGTGGAATCTTGCTGGCGGTGGCCCCGATTGTTTCGCAAGCGCTTGGTGCGCGAGACCGTCAACAGATTCAACGAACCTTGTTTCAAGGTATCTATTTAGCCATTATGCTAAGCGTAATCACGCTGACGTTGGGTTCATTCCTTGTGCCGATGGCAATCGAGAGCATGGGGCTCAGTGTAGAAGGGAAACGAATCGCGACAGAATACTTGCTTGCCCTTGGATTCGGCGTCTTGCCGATGTTCCTGTTCAATGTGCTACGCACGCTCATGGATGCCCTAGGCAAGACAAGAGTCTCGATGATCCTCATACTACTAGGGTTACCCATTAATGTCGGATTAAATTACATTTTCATCTTCGGAAAACTGGGTGTGCCGGCGTACGGCGGTGTTGGAGCGGGAATCGCCTCGAGCATCACTTACTGGCTACTCTTCTTCATGGCCTTCTTCTTCGTGAGAAACGGGAAGCCATTCCGCGAATACAAGTTTTTACGGACGACCGAACGGATGGTCTGGCTCCGGCAAAAAGAGCTGTTACAACTTGGGACCCCAATCGGACTCGCCATTTTCGCCGAAGTCAGTATCTTTGCGGCGGTCACGGTATTGCTCAGTTCATACGGTGACCAAATCGTCGCGGCTCACCAAGCGGCGATTAACTTCGCTTCGTTTGTTTACATGTTGCCACTCTCAGCATCGAGCGCATTGACGATTGTCGTGGGGTATGAACTCGGCGCGAAACGACTGCAGGATGCCGTCCGCTATGCAAAAATCGGGCTCGCGCTCTGTCTCGGAGTCTCTATCTTTTCGGGTGCTTTTTTGTTTTGGCAAAGGGAACAGGTCGCGGCTATTTATACGAATGATCCGACGGTCGTGGACCTTGCAGCTCACTTTATGATCTTCGCTGTATTCTTCCAACTGTCAGATGCTGTCGCGGCACCGATTCAAGGGATATTACGTGGTTTTAAAGACGTCAACATCACGCTCGTCCTTTCACTCGTCGCTTATTGGGTTATCGGTTTACCACTCGGTTATGTCTTGGCAGAGCACGCCGGATTTGGACCAGACGGTTATTGGATTGGCTTGATTGCCGGACTCGCAGCCGGAGCGGTCTTGTTATTCCTCCGGTTAGTATGGATTGTCCGGCGCTACGGGACGGTTCAATCGACATAAAGAGGAGAAGATTGTTCGCAAATGTGAACAATCTTTTATTCATTCAAAATTGGTCTATACAACTATACTTTTATCCGATATGATAACATGGAGGAAAACAAAAAGGAGTGGTAAACCGATGGGGACATTGATCAATGCTCGTATCGTGTCAGCAGAACATACATGGGAACGTGGATATATCAGATGGAATGGTCAAACGATTGATGAGGTTGGATCGATGGACCAGTTTGAACAACAGGACGAGCCTGTGATTGATGTCGCTGGAGCGCTTGTGACACCGGGTCTCATCGATGTGCATATCCATGGAGGATATGAAGTCGATACGATGGATGCGGATGAATCAAAACTTCGACAGTTGAGTAACGACATGCTACAGGAAGGCGTCACTTCCTTTTTCGCGACGACGATCACGCAGTCAAAAGAAGCGATTGAGCATGCCTTGAAGGCAGTCCGAAATGTCATCGAAGCGCAGGATACGACACTCATCGGAATCCACTTGGAAGGTCCATTTGTCAACGTGGAGATGGCTGGGGCACAACCGGCAGAATATATTATCGACCCGGACGCCGAGCAGTTCCGAAAATGGCAAGAGCTCGCCGGTGGTCATATCCGCCTCGTTACGTATGCACCGGAACGGCCAGGTGCACGTGCATTTGAAGCGGTGCTTCGCGAAACTGGTGCGATCGGTTCAGCGGGCCATACGAGCGCGACATTTGAAGAGAACAAGCAGGCGGGCGTCAAACACGGGACGCATCTTTATAACCAAATGCGTGGGTTACACCATCGAGAACCCGGAACGGTAGGGTATTGTCTCTTAGAGGGTGGAGTCATTGCGGAAATCATTCCAGATGGGATCCATAGTCGTCCGGAGATGGTCGACTTCGCGTTTCGCTTAAAAGGAGCAGATGAGCTTGTCGTCATCACGGATGCGATGCGAGCAAAAGGACTTCCGGAAGGGCAATATGAGCTTGGCGGTCAACCGGTCATCGTAGCGGACGGGGCTGCGCGACTTCAAACCGGAAACCTTGCAGGTAGTGTGTTGACGATGGATGCCGCATTCCGAAACATTCAGGCATATACGGGATGTACGGTGGAAGAAGCGGTCAAAATGACCTCGACGAATGCAGCCAAAGAATTCGGATTGACGACAAAAGGCGATATCAAATCGGGGTTTGATGCAGACCTTGTCGTTTGGGATGACACGACACATGTTCAGATGACTTTCGTCAAAGGTCGAATCGTATATGAACGGGAGGAACAAAGATGAATGTACTAGTCGCAAAGACGGCGAACGACGCGGAACGAATCGCCTATACGCTAATCAAAGAACGGATTTCAGGGAAACATGACTTTGTACTCGGTCTCGCAACCGGTAGCACACCGGTCGGGATGTATCAGATGTTTAAACAGGACGCGCTCGATTGTAGCCATGTGACGAGCGTCAATTTAGACGAATATATCGGATTATCGCCCGAACATCCTCAAAGTTACAACCGCTTTATGAAAGACCGTCTCTTCGATGAAGTGCCATTCAAACAGAGTCACTTGCCTCAAGGGGACGCACCGGACCCAAAAGCGGAAGCGGCTCGTTACGAAGACCTCGTTCGGAAGCTTGGTGTCGACTTACAACTTCTTGGTATCGGGGAAAATGGTCACATCGCATTTAATGAACCGGGCACGGCCCTCGATGCGAAGACGCACGTGACCGAACTCACCGAATCAACACGAGAGGCAAACCGTCGCTTTTTTGACCGATTGGAAGACGTCCCGACGCATGCGATCACGATGGGGCTCGATACGATCATGAACGCACGTGAGATTGTCCTTGTGGCGACAGGGGAGCGGAAAGCTGAAGCGGTACAGCACATGATTGAAAGCGTACCGACGGTCGACTGGCCGGCCACAATCCTACAGGCCCATCCAGGTGTGACGGTCGTGCTCGACGGGGCGGCTGCATCGCGCTGTGCGGAATCCTTACAAGCCCGTGGGCAAGAAGCGGCAACACGATTTTTCACCATTCGGGATTAACGAACCTGCGGAGTCATCTCCGCGGGTTTTTCTGTGTTCAACTGTGGGAAAATGTAAAGAAACGAATTTGTCATCAAAACGTTTTCGACAAATTTCCCGCTTTCCTCTATAATGAGTGAAGCTCATTATTTTGACTCGAAGGAGACCGATATGAATTCTAGAACACATGCTCGCAGACAGCGCACAGGTCCGTCTGCGTTTTATAAGATATTTAGTGCCCTCGTGCTGATTGCAATTATTGCTGGGTCTAGCATTTACGGTACAGCGTTTTACAAAGCCCACAATATGTTGTCCGGCACCCAAGTCACGTTAGAGGATGACCCGACGGTTGAGCCGACTCGTTATGATAAAGAAGATACGGAGACGTTCTTGGTTTTAGGAACAGACCTTTCGCCACAGAAGAAAGCGCGCGGTGAGTTCGGACGATCAGACGTCATGATTGTCGTCATTTTAAACAAGAAAGAAAAGCAGACGACGATGCTCAGTATCCCGCGTGATTCGTATGTCAACATCGACTACACGGGTTATAACATTCCTTATGGCAAGACGGGACTTGACCAAGACAAGATTACACACGCTTACTATTTCGGTTCGATGGATGAATCGAATCCGAACAACGGGATGCGGATGGCGACGAACACGATCGAAGATTTAGTCGGTGTTGAAATCGACCATGTCGTCTCGCTCAACTTCCAAGGGTTCGTTGATTTCATTGATGCGGTAGGTGGCGTTGAGATTGATGTTCCGTTCTCATCACAACAAAACAGTTACGATGCGTCACGTGAGACAGTTCAAATCGAACAAGGCCTTCAACGGCTTTCTGGTGAAGAGGCACTTGCCTACGTCCGAAATCGATACGATGACCCACGTGGGGACATCGGTCGTGGACAACGCCAGATGGAAGTCATTAATGCCGTGCTCGAACAATCACTCGGCACATCACTCCTAAACAATTACGATAAGGTCTTGAAAGCCGTCGGTGACAACATGCAGACGACACTTGGACCGAATGACTATATGCGTTTAATTGAAGACGTTGGCGCGCTCCACAATACGGTGCAATACCAATTGACTGGAGAAGGTGCCCGGGCAGATGACGGACACTTCTATTACTTCTTGAACGAACCGCTTCTTGAAGAAGTGCGCTATCGTGTGCAACAAGCGGATGCGGGTAACCGTGTCGAGCCGATGTCCGATACAGAACTCGAATCGTATACGTTAGACCCGAGCGGGGTAACGTATGAAGCCCAATAAAAAAAGTTTGCCCTCGGGCAAACTTTTTTTATATGCGATCCATGGCGATAGTGAAAGAGTACGAGTCGCCACGGAAAAGGGAACGGCTGTATTCAAACATGCCGCCATCCTCGAGATATGTTCGCTGGTCAATCAACAAGACCGGTGCGTTCGGAGAAATGGTGAGGAGCTTGGCTTCTTCTGGACCGGCGCTCCGGGCTTCGAGTGTTTGTGTTGCATTCTTCAAGCGTAAGCCATGCTGTTCGGCATACGCATAGATCGATCCCGTGGCGTCATCTTGCGTCAGGTCAGGCAATAAATGAACGGGAATATAGGCGGTCTCGAGCGCAAGTGGATGATCATCGGCGAGTCGTAGCCGTTTCATCTCATAAACCGGTGTTTGATTTGGGATACTCAGTTGCTGCGCGATGCGATCCGTTGCCGGAATGACCTCGTATGACAAGAGACGGCTTAGCGGTCGCATACCTCGATGTTTGATTTCCTCGGAAAAACTTGTCAGTCCCGATAACGTCATCGCAATCTTCTGACTCGCGACGAATGTGCCTCGTCCTTTTTGACGGCTCAAATAACCGGCGTTGACGAGGTTCATAATGGCTTGACGAATCGTCATCCGACTGACGTGAAATTGCTCCGAAAATTCACGCTCTGAAGGCAAGGTGTCTCCTGGTTTTAACAATCCGTCATCAATTTGTTGCTTTAAGTACGCTTCAATTTGATAATAAATAGGTAACGGAGATTGTTTATCGATTTCTAACATATCATTTCGCTCCTGACTGAGAAGATGTATGTTTCATTATAGACGAAATTAAACTAGTTGTCTGAACAGATTATAGAGAGAGGGTGGAGGACAAGATGGAACCATATACAGCAAATACAGTCGTGACCTCGATAAAGGAAGACGGCAACGGTCATTGGCACACACTCGAGAACAGTCCGTTTTATGCGGAAGGTGGGGGACAACCGGCTGACCGTGGATGGATTGGGACGCTTCCTGTACTAGATGTACAAATCAAGGGCGGGGAAGTGTGGCATCTCTTGTCAGAATCATTACCAGCGGGCAAAGCGGTAGAAGTTCGAATCGATGAGGATGTCAGACGGGACCATTCCATCCAGCATACGGCTCAACATGTGATAACGGCGATTTTGGAAGACCACCATGGCATTCGGACGCTCAGCTTTGGAATCGGAGAAACGGATTCATCCATTGAGATTGAAACGGCAACGATGGACTGGGCGCACGTTGAAGCACTTGAACAAGAGATGCAACAACTGATTTTTGAAAACCATCCGATTCATGTCTACGAGATTCCGGAAGAAGAAGTAGACCGGGCGCGCTTACGGAAAGAGACGGACCGAACGGGGATGATTCGCATCGTCGAAATCGAAGGTTTAGATTACAATGCATGTGGTGGTACTCATGTGGAGACAACGGGACAACTCGGTACCATCCATGTGACGGCGATGAAGAAAGTGAGGGGGAATCTCCGCTTGACGTATGTGGCCGGAAATCGAGCGATCAAGGCGACTCAACAAGCGCGAGCAGCGTTGCGGACGATTCACCATACATTCTCGACAACGAATGAATCCGTGGCAGCCCGTGTAATCGAAGAACATACGATTCGTTTGGAACGTGAAAAAGAAATCAAAACGCTCGAAGAACGGATTGCCAAAGCGAAAGTGGAGGCCGTGTTGAAAGAAGATAACTATGTGGCCTTACATGTCGGGAGAACAGAAGCGGAAACGTTGACGACCGCCATCATCGAACGAATCGCAGCAACAGGACGAATTGCCGTTGGCGCCAACTATGGAACGCAGAAATTGTTCGTTATGCATGACGGGACACAGGATATCGCCGTCGGCACATTCTTGAAAGCGGCGCTCCAAGAGATGCAGATCGGTCGTGGCGGTGGAAGCCATAAGCAGGCCCAAGCGCGTTTCACATCCGTAGCGGAACTAGAAAAGGGAATCGAAGAAATCGTGAAACGATTGCAGGAAGGAGTTTTACCATGTTGATCATTCAATCGGGAAACGAACCAGCGTTGATTGAACAGGCCAAACAAGTGCGGGAGATCGTATTCGTTCAGGAACAAGGAATTGATGCGAGTTTAGAATACGATGATTTAGACGATATGTGTACACATGTGGTCGGGCTCCTTGACTCCGAACCTGTGACGACAGCGCGTCTTCGTCCAGTCGACTCGACTGTCGGAAAAGTGGAGCGAGTGGCGACGATTCAATCGGCCCGGGGTCATGGATATGGGAAAGACATTATGATTGAAGTTGAACGTGTCGCGAAACGTCAAGGGTTGGTTGAACTACGATTGGGTGCACAACTGACGGCCCTTCCGTTTTATGAAAAGCTCGGGTACGAGGAGTTCGGAGATGAGTTTTTGGATGCCAATCTCCCACACCGCATGATGCGAAAAACATGGTAATCCTTTTTTGAAATATCCCATTTTTCTAAAAAAAGGTTGGCAAGAAGATTTCGTTTTGTTATAACTAATACTAACAACTGACAGATAGAGGTTGCGAATGACATGAGTAAGCTTGGTTGAAACGGACGCACTCCGGACCGAGCCGAAAGGGGAAATTCGCCGAAGTCGACGTTCACGTGCGTGTGAATGAAGGCTGGGGTAGTCGTGAACAACGCCTACACTGCCATGGTCAACTACCATGGAGCGCTATCTACGGAACGATTCTTTAATCGTTTTTCAACTGCGCGTACAAGCGGCAGACCGTAGGGAGAGTGCTTCCTACCGGTCTGCCGCTTTTTCTGTTGGTGGACATCTTGAAAGTGGGGAACTTGATGACAACCGTACTGAAATTTGGTGGCAGCTCCGTTGCCACAATCGAACAAATACAAGCCATTTCGGACTATTTACAGACACGTGTGGCGACCGGTGAAAAATTGGTCGTCGTCGTATCGGCGATGGGCAAAACGACAGATTCGCTCTTGTCGCTCGCCAAACAAATCACGGATCGCCCGATGATTCGCGAACTCGACCGGCTACTCGCCGTCGGGGAAGAACAGACAATTAGCCTACTCAGTATCGCCTTGAACTCGCGAGGCGTACCGGCCATCTCATTAACAGGACAGCAAGCCGGGATTGATACGATGGGCATTCATACGAAGAGCAAAATCAAAGCGATTCGGAAAGAAGTGTTACACGAGAAGTTGCGTCAATACGACGTCCTGATTGTCGCCGGATTCCAAGGCGTGAATGAAGCGGGAGACGTCACGACCCTTGGGCGTGGCGGTTCGGACACGACAGCCGTCGCACTGGCGGCCGTCCTCAGTCAGCGTTGTGAAATTTATACGGACGTCGCGGGTGTATATACGACGGACCCACGAATCCATCCGACGGCGAAACGGCTTGATACGGTCTCCTATGACGAGATGATGGAGATGAGCGCACTGGGCTCTAAAGTGATGGAGATGCGAAGCGTGGAGCTCGCAAAGAAATATGACGTCAATATTTTTGTTGGGAAGACGCTTTCGAGCGAAGGAGGAACATGGATCATGGATACGACGCAAGCGATGGAACAGAAAGCAGTCACGAGTGTGAGTGTCGTCAAGAACGTACTCAGTGTCTCAATCAAACATATTCCGCATACGGCGGCGGGAGTCGCAGACATCTTTGAACGATTGTCAGAGCGACACGTCAACATCGATATGATTTCACAGACGGCATTCGACGGTGAAGTGTTCCTCTCGTTCACATGTCCGCTCGATGAAGAGGCATTTTTAGAAGAGGCACTCGCGGAGTTGACAGCGACCTTGCCTCAAATCAAAATCGATCGTCACACGGAACATGCAAAAATTTCGGTCGTCGGAATCGGCATGCGAGACGCGACAGGCGTCGCATCAGAGCTCTTCGCGACATTCCGTGAGATGGGGATTCCATTCTATCAAGTCACGACGTCTGAAATCAGTATTTCCTATACGATTCAAGAACAAGACGTAGAAGCGGCAGTCGCAGCCATTGCGGCCCGGTTTCACTTATAAGGGGGGAGCATAATGTATAACGTAGCAGTCGTCGGTGCGACAGGTGCCGTCGGACAAAAAATGATTGACGTCTTAACAGAATATGAATTTCCAATCAGCGAACTGAGACTCTATGCTTCAGCCCGCTCGGCAGGAAAGACGGTCGAGGTGAATGGGCAATCGATCATGATTCGTGAATTGACCGATGCGATTTATGCGGACCCGATCGATATCGCACTCTTCTCTGCAGGTGGGAGCATTAGTGAGCAATACGCCCCGCGGTTGAGCGAGCAAGGAGTCATCGTCATCGATAATTCAAGCGCATTCCGAATGCAAGAAGGAATTCCACTCATCGTACCGGAAGTGAACCGAGTCGAACTCAGTCCGGAAAAGACGCTCATCGCGAACCCGAACTGTTCCACGATTCAATCGGTCGTGGCGCTCGCACCTCTAGCGGAAGTATACGGACTGACACGCGTCGCCTATACATCGTATCAAGCGGTATCGGGATCGGGTCAAAAAGGGATTGATGACCTCGAGCGCGGTGCGCGCGGAGAAGAACCGACGAATTATCCGTACCCGATTTATGATAACGTGTTGCCGCACATCGATGTATTTTTAGAAAATGGCTACACGAAAGAAGAACAAAAGATGATGGATGAGACACGTAAGATTTTAAATGCGCCAAACCTCGGGGTGACGGCCACTTGTGTCCGGGTGCCGGTACGAAACAGTCATGCGGTATCGATCACGGTGACGCTCGAACGGGATGCGACGGTCGCAGAAGTGAAAGCCGTCCTCGCCGATGCACCAGGAATCGTGTTGATGGACAATCCATCTGAACTGGTTTACCCGACACCTCTCGATGCGAACGGGACGGATGAGGTGTATGTCGGACGAATTCGCCGAGACGATTCACAATCGAATACGTTCCATCTTTGGTGCGTTGCAGATAACGTTCGAAAAGGAGCGGCCGCGAATGCCGTTCAAATCGCACAATGTATGATTAGTCAAACAGCGACGAAATAAGGAGGAGATGACATGTTCACAGGAGTGGCGACAGCACTAGCTACCCCGTTTCAAGAAAATGGGCAGTTGAATCTAGAAGCATGGGCAGCATTAATTGAAGACCAAATCAAAGAAGGCGTGACGGGTCTCGTCATCGGCGGGACGACCGGCGAAGGGATGACAATCACTGATGACGAGTTTGAGACATTGCTCGTTCGAGCGGTTGAGGTCGCAAACGGTCGAGCCGTGATCATCGCGGGGACCGGGTCGAACAATACAGCAGTCAGTATCGAAAAAACGAAACGGGCCGCCGAACTTGGTGCGGAGCTGGCGATGGTCGTCACACCATACTATAACAAGTCGACCCAGGCCGGGCTGATTGCTCACTTTACCGCGATTGCGGATGCGTCACCGATTCCACTCATGCTCTATAATGTTCCGTCACGGACGGGTGTCGCCTTGGCACCGGAAACGGTCGGTGAGCTCGCAGAACATCCACGTATCACGGCCTTGAAAGAAGCGAGTGGGGATATCTCGGTCATGGCGCAGATGATGGCCCATATTCCGGAAGGGTTCACCGTTTACTGTGGAAATGACGATCAAATCTTGCCATACATGGCTTGGGGCGCACAAGGTGTCGTCTCCGTTTTATCAAACGTTTATCCGGGAGCGACGGTCGCGTTGGCAGAAGCGCTGTTGGCAGGTGATTTACAGACGGCTCGCACGTGGCAAATTCGCTTGCTCCCAGTCATCGATGAACTCTTCGCTGAAGTGAATCCGATTCCGGTGAAGGCGGCGCTTCAAGCGCGAGGTTTTGAAGTCGGCGCACCACGCCTACCGCTCGTTCCGATGAGCGCGACGGCTGAAGCGAAATTACTGTCGACGATGGAGCAATTCAATGAGGTGAGACAATGAACGTTCTCATCCACGGATTCGGCGCAATGGGACGGATTGTCGAAGAGGTCGCTCATGCGCAAGGTGTGAACGTCACGGCAATCGTCTCACCGGGAAGTGACGAGCACACGGCGACTCTGAATGAGGTGGACGTACCCGTCGATGTCGTGATCGACTTTTCGAACCCGGCGTTACTCCCTGATTTACTCGCATTCGGACGGGAGCGCAATATTCCGCTCGTCATTGCGACGACGGGCTTCACACCGGAAGAATTGGCCGAGATCGAGACGGCTTCACAAGAGATCCCAATCTTTCAGTCTTATAACACCTCATATGGGATTGCACTGTTGAAACAGTTGCTCGACCAACTTGTCCCGCTCACTCTCGGATATGATATTGAAGTGATTGAGGCACATCATCGGAAGAAAGTGGACGCACCAAGCGGGACGGCAGAATTATTGGCACGTGCCATCGAAGCGAAGCGTGACGTGACACCGATTTACGAACGAACGTCACGTCGGGAAGCGCGTGCTACCGAAGAGTTGGGGATGCATTCCATTCGGGGTGGCACGATCTTCGGTGAGCATACCGTGCTCTTCGCCGGAGATGATGAAATGATTGAACTGAAACATACTGCGTTATCGAAACGCGTCTTTGCAAACGGGGCCCTTGCCGCTGCGGCAACGATCATCGATCGCCCGGCAGGACTTTATAATCTATCGAACTTATACGAGGAGGCTACTCATGTTACTCACAAACGCTTATGAAATCGCACAATATATTAAAGATGCTAAGAAGGAAACACCAGTTAAGCTTTACGTCAACGGTCAATTGGCGGGTCTTGAAATCGAGGAAGCGAAAGCATTCGGAACGGATGAGTCGAAACTGTTTTTGACGACGGCAGAACGCGCTGTGGCATTCTTAGAAGCCAATGCATCGGTCATCACAGATTCTCATCTTGAATATGATCGTCGCAACAGTGCTGTACCGATGCTCGATACGACACAACTCAATGCCCGAATCGAACCAGGCTCGTTCATCCGAGATCACGTTCAAATCGGCAACAACGCGGTCGTCATGATGGGAGCTGTCGTCAACATCGGAGCGGTCATCGGAGATGGTTCGATGGTCGATATGAACGCTGTCATCGGAGCACGCGGAACGCTCGGGAAGAACGTTCACCTTGGCGCAGGTGCCGTGGTCGCAGGGGTTCTTGAACCACCTTCAAAAGATCCGGTCATCATCGAGGATGGTGTCATGATTGGGGCGAACGCAGTCATCTTAGAAGGCGTTCGCGTCGGTGAAAACGCAGTTGTCGCGGCAGGAAGTGTCGTCACACAAGACGTCCCTCCAGGTGTTGTCGTTGCGGGAACACCTGCACGAATCATCAAACAGAAAGATGAAAAAACTTCTGAAAAAACGCAACTTGTTGATGACTTACGCTCTCTCTAACGTATAATAGACAGAAAATATAAATAATGAGGAATGGGAGAGTTGCATTATGGAACAGTATGGACAATGGATGTGGAAAGACGGGGCTTGGATTGAGCCGACTGACGCAAACACGAGTATCATGACACACGCGATTCATTACGGAAGCGGGTTCTTTGAAGGGATTCGCGCGTATCACACGGAGGAAGGTCCTGCTATCTTCCGATTACGTGAACACTTGGAGCGACTTGTTCGCTCGTGTGCATACTACCACGTCACGCTACCGTATACGGTAGATGAACTCGAACAAGCCACGATGGAATTGATTGAGCGAAACGGATTTGAAGCATGCTACATCCGTCCGTTCGTCTTCCTTGGAACACCATGGCAGGCACTTATGCCGACTGCTGAGACGAAGGTACATGTTGCCATCTCGTGTTGGCCGCTCGGTGAATATTTCAACAAGACGGTCGGGATTCGAGCGAAAGTGGCCTCGTATCGCCGCGTGTCTTCTACCATGATGCCAATGCAAGCGAAAGCTGCATCGAACTATATGAACTCACAGCTATTAAAAGGAGAGGCGCTCCGTGACGGATTCGACGAAGCGATTGCCCTTGATATGAACGGAAACGTCAGTGAGGCGAGTGTCGCGAACATCTTCCTCGTGAAAGGAAAAACGATTACGACACCGTCCCTTGACTGTTCTGTACTCGATGGCATCACACGTCAAACGGTGATGCAATTGGCTCGCGAGGCCGGTTATGAAATCGTCGAGCGCCATATCGGACGCGATGAGCTCTATGTGGCTGATGAAATCTTCTTAACGGGAACGGCAGCCGAGGTGACGAGCGTCATCGAGGTCGACCATATCTCGATTGGTGGAGGTGTCCAGACGGTTGCGACAGAAATGTTGACACGCTATCGTGAAGCCGTAACAGGACAGCTTCCGGAACACCGCGATTGGATCACGTTCGTGAAATCAGCAGTAACAGAGTAAAGGAGTTTTGCACGATGGGAGTCACAATTGACTTAAATGCGATTCGCGAAAACAAACGCCGGATTGAAGCGCTCGGGCGCCCCGTGTTTGCGGTCGTGAAAAACAATGCCTATAACCTAGGAATGGAGCCAGTTGTGACGACTTTGTATGATGAAGGAGTCCGTCACTTCATGGTGACCACGTTAGAAGAAGCGATTGAAGTGCGAGCGCATGCAGAGTCGGCTCGCGTCCTCGTCATGAATCCGATATACACGTGGGAACACGTGCATACCCATGAATTTGACGTCGCAATCGGCTCGTATGAATGGCTCGTTTCACAGCGTGAGCATCTCGATGGCGTTCGCCTTCATTTGAAATTGGACGTCGGTATGAACCGATTCGGTGCCAAAACGTTTGAAGAAGCGCTACAGATCGTCGCCTTCTGCCAAAATGAAGGATTGAACCTTGTCGGACTATGTACACATTTTCCGCTCGCGGATGCGGACAATGCCGAAGTCGAGCATAGCGTCCAAGTCGAACGCTTTGCCGACTGGTCGACACGTTTGATGGAACGTCATACGTTTGAACTGATCCATGCGGCAAATAGTGCGGCCACGCTTCAAGACGACTCGCGCTTGCACCATTGCACACATGTGCGTGTCGGTATTTTCTTATACGGTTATTCATCGGTTGAGCCGGTTGAGTGGCTCGTACCTGCGTTTTATTGGGAGACAGAAGTGGTTGCCGTCCACGACATCGAAGCGGGGGCTCATGTCGGGTATGGAACGGGATATACCGCGGAATCGAAAGAACGGATTGCTGTCTTACCCGTCGGATATGGGGATGGATTGATGCGAGCGAGACGTCATTTACCCGTTCACATTTCAGGAAAAGCCTATCCATTCGTCAGCAACATCTTTATGAGCCATAGCTTCATTAAAGTGGACGAAGACGTACAAATCGGCGACCGCGTCGCATTATATGGGATCGAAACGAAAATCGATGACGTGACACGTGTTGGTTATGCCAACAATTCAGAACAGCTCTGTGCTCGTTCGTGGCGTGTCCCACATCGCTTTGAGGGAGGAATTGTATGTACACCACCAATCAATCAGAATGTTTGATCGAAGGCGTGTCCGTCCGTGAACTTCAAGCGACGTACGGGACACCATTGTATATCATGAGTGAACCAGAACTAGAGCGTCGTCTTGGAATTGTCCAGAATGCGTTTCTAGACAAGTATTCGAACACGTATGCGTTATACGCGTCAAAAGCGTTATCGATTGCGGCCGTGTATGAAAAAGTCATGGCGGCAGGAATGAGCATCGACGTCGTCTCGCGAGGTGAGATGTACGTGGCGCTGCATGCTGGTGTACCGGCAGAGCGCATTCACGTTCACGGCTCAAACAAGACGATTTTGGATATCACATACGCGCTCGAACAGGGGATTACACACTTTACCATCGATAATATGCGAGAAATCAGCCTCTTGTCAGGACTTGCGGCTGAATACAATCGTGAAGTCGATGTGCTTCTCCGCATTGTCCCTCAAGTTGTCGGAGGTGCCCATGCGGCGATTCAAACGGGTGGGGTTGATACAAAATTCGGTTTCCCGACACATGACGACACGTATTTAGACGCGATTCGTGCGACGTTAGAAGCCGAGCACTTACAGTTGAAGGGGATTCACTGTCACGTCGGTTCTCAAATTCAAGATCCGACCCTCTTCATCAATACGGTGAAGACGATGGTGCGCTTTATGGATACGATTCGTCAGGCAACCGGCTATACGACGGACGTCTTGAACATCGGTGGGGGCTTCGGCGTCGCTTACTTGGATGAAGACGAATATCTCGATTTTGCCCAGACGATGGAGCAAGTCATGGAGACGTTGGTCGAAGAGGTCGAGGCACGTGAATTGCCACTTCCGAAAATCGGGATTGAGCCAGGACGTTGGCTCGTCGCCAATGCGGGTGCCACGCTGTATGAGGTGGGGACCGTCAAAGAAGTGAGCGGCGTTCGTACATTCGTGTCTGTCGATGGCGGGATGACGGATAATATCCGTCCGGCATTGTATGACGCAGAGTATGAGGTCGTGGCAGCGACACGGATGAATGAAGAGAAGACGCTCGAGGCAAAAATAGTCGGAGCGTGCTGTGAGTCGGGAGACATCATCTCGAACCGCTCATTGATCCCTTCGGTCACACCAGGTGACTTATTACTTGTCAAAGCGACGGGAGCATACAATTTCTCGATGGCGAGCAACTATAACCAAATGCTTCGTCCAGCTGTTGTCTTCGTGAAGGACGGGGCACATCGACTTGTCGTCCGTCGCCAAACGTTTGAAGACTTGGTGGCATGTGAAGTCATTGGTCAATCGACGTAAGGCTACAGAGCAATCTGTAGTCTTTTTTTGATTTTGAAATGAGAACGTTTTTCAATTATGATAGAGAAGAGAAAAAAAGGGGAAGTGACGGTCATGACAAAGACAGCAGCACAAAAGTTAATTGAAGAAAGACGTACGGTCCGTATGTTCAAGGAAGAACCAATCGATACGAAAGTGCTTTATGAAGTGTTGCAATCGGCACATCATGCACCATTTCACAATAAAGTCGAGCCATGGAACGTGTATGTGTTCAATGGAGACGGGAAGCAAGTGTTACTCGATGCGCTCGAACCAGCCTTCTCGGAGGCGTCAGAAGGGCAACGCGAAAAAGTGACGGGACGAATCTTAAATGCGGCGGCCTGTATGTATGTGACGGCAAAACATTTTGAGACGGATAAAGGGAATCGTGACGCGTTGCTCGCGACGGCGACATTCATTCAAAATGTTCAACTGCTTTTAAGTGAACAGGAGATTGGAATGGTCTGGCGGACAGGTGGGCTGTTCGATGATGCACGGTTGAAGGAAATGATTGGGGCTGAGGGCGAGACGTTTATCGGTCTCCTGCAAATCGGGAAATATGACACAGAAGATATCCCTGCACCGAAAGCGCGACAACCGATTGATTCCCATCTCATCATGTTTGAATAATAAAAAGCGAGCGATTGGATTTCCATCGCTCGCTTGCTCTATATATCGGTCAGTTATCGTTTTAATTTTGTTGCGAGCCAATCTTGAATCACAGTCGTTGGAATCATCCAGTCGTTCCTCCATTTTTAGAATCTTCTTCTCTATTATTATCCAAATGCATACGTTCCCAAACCTCTCGATGTGCGCCATGAAGGACATCATCGAATGAATCATCGATATGAAGGCCATAACTTGGATTGATGGATGAGGCGTACAGGTCTAGCATGAGTTGATCATGGTTCGGATACATAGAGTGGGCTCCTTTCAATACATCAGCTTGGCTACACCTTCAGTATACAAAGGAACTATGTAGAAAATTCGAGAGAAACGTTAACATTTTATGAATCTTGTAAACGCTTTCACAAATATTATGATTCGCGAATTGGAATGCACGTCTCTTTATATTGTTCGGCACGTTTCGCATATTTCTTGACCGTTCTCTCCATGATAAAACGGTCTTCATCGTTTAATGGACGAACGACTTTTGCTGGGACGCCCATGACCATCACCCCTTCAGGAATCTGCATGTTCGGTGTGACGAGCGCACCGGCAGCGACAAAGGACCCTTTTCCAATCTTCGCCCCATCGAGCACGGTGGCGTGCATGCCAATCAAGCAGTCTTCTTCAATCTCACAGCCGTGAATCATCGCCATATGACCAATCGAGACACGATCATGGATGATGGTCGGTGAGCCTTCATATTGGTGGATCATCGAACCATCTTGAATGTTGACGTAAGAACCGATTCGAATGGGTCCTTCGTCTCCACGGATGACGGTATTGAACCATACTCCCGAGTGCGCGCCGATGGTCACATCTCCAATCACATGTGCCCCTGGTGCGAGATAAGTCGTCGGGTCGACTTTTGGTGTCAACTCTCCTAATTTGTATTGCATCGTTGTAACCCCTTTCAGACGGATATGTTATCATTGTCGCACAACTTGAAAAAGAAATTGCAACGAAAAGAATATTCTTGGTAAGATAGTTAAAATACGTTGAATAAGGAGATCGAAAGATGGAGAAACAACATTTGATTGACATCGCCGCAAAGAAAAAGAAAGCGGCCGTCGTCTTTAAAGACGTCGCAGTGATTGACGTGTACAGTCGTGAGACGATTCGTACAGACGTCGCCATCGACGCAGGATATATCGTGGCTATTGGGGATGGGTACGATGGAGAGGTCGAGTATCACGATCCGACCTGGACGCTTGCGCCGTCCTTTATCGATTCGCACGTCCATATCGAGTCATCGATGGTCCCCCCGCATGAATTTGCGAAAGCAGTCTTACCGCTTGGCGTCACGACCGTGATTGCCGATCCACATGAGATCGCGAATGTGAACGGAGCACTTGGGATTGAGTACATGTTAGCGGATGCGAAAGGACTTCCACTCGACGTCCGCATGATGCTACCGAGTTGTGTACCAGCGACACCGTTCGAACATGCGGGCGCAAAACTGTATGCAGAAGATTTGGCCCCGTTTTTAGGAGATCCAGGGGTGCATGGCCTAGGCGAGGTCATGGACTATCCTTCGGTTGAAGCCGGAAGTGAAGACATGCTTCAAAAGATTGCACAGACGGAACAAGCGGGTAAAGTTGTGGATGGACATGCTTCAGGGCTCAACCCTGATCAATTGAATGTATATCGTTCTGCAGGAATCATGACGGACCATGAATGTACGACTGCAGAAGAGGCGATCGAGCGGGTGCGACGTGGATTCTACGTTCAAATTCGGGAAGGTTCCGTCGCGAGGAACGTGGAGAAGGTGAGCCTAGCCGTTACGGAAAGCAATGCCCACCGCTTCCTTTTCTGTACGGATGATAAGCATTTGGATGACTTGGTCGCGGAAGGTGGAATCGACTACAACATCCGTACCGCCATCAAGCAAGGGGTTAAGCCGGAAACGGCCTATGCCATCGCAAGTCTACATGCCGCAGAGGCCTATGGATTAAAAGAGGTCGGGGCGATCGCACCTGGTAAGAAGGCGAACTTCGTTATCTTGTCAGACGTCGAATCGGTAAAAATCGAACAAGTGTATGTGAATGGTACGCTCGTCGCGGAGAAGGGGAATGCGACGTTTGAATCGGAAGGAATTGAAGTGCCAAAACCGATGAAAGGTGAGCTCGCTCTACCCGAATTGACAGCCGAGTCGTTCCGACTTGCCGCAAGTGAAGAAGAAATCGATGTCATTCAAGTGCTTCCGAACAGCTTGTTGACGAAACGACAGCGTCTCACGTTCCAACCAGACGCATCAGGCGCAGATTTATCGCAGGATATCGCAACGCTTGCCGTCATCGAACGCCATCACGGGACAGGCCATATGGCTCTTGCCCCGGTAACGGGATTCGGCTTGAAACGAGGTGCCCTAGCAGCCACGGTTGCCCATGACAGCCATAACTTGGTCGTCGCCGGGGTCAGCCCGGAAGACATGTTGCTTGCGGCGAGAACGCTTGAAAAAGTAGGGGGAGGGGTCGTCGCCGTATCGGAAGGAGAAGTGCTTGCCGTCCTCCCGCTCGAGATTGGTGGACTGATGACGAAGCGACCATATCGTGAAGTGGCAGAGATTCTGGAACAGCTGAATGATGCGCTAGATGTCGTGGGAGCCCATCGTCATTTCAATCCGTATTTGACGATGTCCTTCCTCGCCTTACCGGTCATTCCTGACTTGAAATTGACCGATATGGGATTGTTCGACGTGACCACGTTCTCATTCATCAACGCTTGACTCGGTCTAACGTATGATTTTTGTTAAGAACCGCCGATAACGATTGAATGCGTGACGGGAAGTTGGTATAGTTACGTCAAGTTTCATCGGGTCAACATTGAAAGGGGGGATATTACAGATGGAACAAGTTGCTTACAATCGGTCGTATGATGAACATGAGGAATTGATCAATTCTGTATATCGTGCTTTCAAGGACCGATGCGAAGAACTACCAGAAGAAACTCAGACAAAACGTCGTTTACGACGACTCATTTTCTCTACGATTAAAGAACAGACGAAGTCTCACGCTGACCGATTCGTGTTGTATCACTTCTTCAACGACTTCTTTAAAGCGGTGGAAACGAATGACCAAGAAGCACTCGCTATCTTGAAGCGAATCATTCGTGATGAAAAAAACTATTGATATGTGACACCAACCTGTGATAATTTAGACGTAACTTTAAATGAATATTCGTGCTATCGATGAGGTAGAGGTGCGATGCTGATGAGTAAGTAGTCGGAGGATGACAACGATGAAGACTACAAAAAGGCAGGATCGCCGAAGTGCAACACCATGTCCGTGGGGTTGTGCTGGGCTGACGGGAAATACCCGTCGGACTGCCATACATATTTACGTATGGAGCGCTCCAAGTCGGCTAAGAAAGACGGAACATCCAGCGAGGGTGTCGGCTTTGTTGCCGATGCCCTCGCTTTGCGTTTTTTTAAGCATAGGGGGGCCTCATCCTAATAAAAAAGGAGGAATTCAGCATGGTAGATTATTCAACATCGGTACTCTCACTCGTACCGGCATTACTTGCAATTATTATGGCAATCACAACACGAAAGGTCATCCCATCACTCGGTGTCGGGATTATTGCAGGGGTCTTATTGCTTCACAACTTTAACCCGCTCGAATCGATTCAATATTTATGGACAAACATCATCGCACTGTTCTGGGCGGATGGGGCCATTAACGAATGGAACGTGCTCTTGATCGTGTTCTTGCTCTTGCTCGGGATTTTGTCATCCATCATTCAAACGTCGGGCGGCGCCCGCGCGTTCGGAGAATGGGCGGCTTCAAACGTCAAGACGGCCCGTGGCGCTCGTCTCGTCTCGTTCGGACTTGGGATTTTGATTTTTATCGACGATTATTTCAACAGTTTGGCCGTCGGGAACATCAGCCGACCGCTCACGGACCGAAAAAAAGTATCGCGTGCAAAACTCGCTTATATGATTGACTCGACAGCCGCACCGGTCTGTGTCATCAGCCCGCTTTCAAGTTGGGGTGCATATATCATCGCCATCATCGCGGGTATTTTGGCAAAATACTCGATTGACAGCTATTCTTCATTCTCTGCATTCATTCAAATCATCCCAATGAACTTCTATGCCGTCTTCGCACTACTCTTGACAGCATATGTGGCATTCACTGGACTTGCCATCGGACCGATGCGCACGCACGAACTTCGTGCCCTCCAAGGGGAGTTGTATGATTCGGCAAAAGGAAAGCCGATGGGAATGAGCGAAGATTTACACGAGCACGAAGGTGGAAAAGTACGTGATTTGATCGTACCAATTATCACGCTGATCATTGCGACAGTGTCAGCGATGCTTTACACGGGTGGTCAAGCGCTCGCGGCTGACGGTCAAGACTTCTCGTTGATTGGAGCCTTCGAATCGACAGACGTGACACGCTCACTCGTTGCGGGTGTTGTCATCAGTTTGATTGTCGCATTCTTGCTTCTCATTGGTCGTAAAATCCCAACGCGTGACTATGGAAAAGCGGCATGGGAAGGCGTTCGTGCCATGTGGCCGGCTGTCTTGATTCTCTTGTTTGCTTGGACAATCATTGCGGTCATCAGCGACATGAAGACTGGTGAATACTTGGCGAGCTTCGTGACAGATACAATCGCTGCATCTTACTTGCCACTCCTTCTCTTCTTGATTGCCGGAATCATGGCATTCTCGACAGGAACGAGTTGGGGAACATTTGGTTTGATGCTTCCAATTGGTGCCGACTTGATCATGGCTGTTGAACCGGAACTCCTTCTCGCGTCACTTGCAGCTGTATTGGCCGGTGCGGTGTTTGGTGACCACTGTTCACCAATCTCAGATACAACGATTCTCAGCTCAACAGGAGCGGGCTCGCACCACATCGACCACGTGGTGACACAATTGCCGTATGCTATTCTTGCAGCGGTCGTGTCAGCGATCGGTTACTTGGTGCTCGGGATTACAGCATCGATTTGGATCGGATTCTTCGCTGCATTGATTTCGTTTATCGTATTGGTAGGAGTCGCAGAAGTGATTTCAAAACGTGGGAAAGTACCTGCAGAACTTCGCGCAAAGCGTGAGGCGTGATATATGAAAATGACTTCCATCAAATCGATGGAAGTCATTTTTTATGTGCGGTCGTCACTGCATAAGTGAGACGGTCGAGTAGTTTACCGAGAATGAACCAAAAGGGAACTATGATGTACAGTGATAGGCTGTGGTAATGAAGATGAATGACGTATAAAGAAAACCAAGGTGTCTCGAGCAACCAAAATGGAGGCGAAATCAAAACATTAAGATGTTCAAGTCATCCAATCCAGATACATTCATGATGCAAATCGTGACAGCTAATAAGGTGAACCGCAGTGTCAAACTCTTTATAGAGAGACTTTCACGACAGAAAAACCTCCCTGGTCCATGTAGGAATCAAGGAGGTTACAATCATTATTTCACGTCAAGCCACTTGAAACTTGCATCGGCACCGAACGGGTGACGGTACATGTTCTCGATGTTTGAACGCTCTAAGTATGCCTCACCTTTTTGATAAATCGGAGCGATGGCAAAGTCTTCTTCGAGAAGGATACGTTCTGCTTCTTGCATTGCTTCCCAACGTTTCATCTGATCGGCTTCTTTCTTCGCAGATTGAATCAACTGATCATATTCGTCATTCGAGTACTCCATACGGTTAAACGGTCCGTCTGTGACCCACATGTCGAGGTATGTCATCGGATCCTGATAGTCAGGGCCCCAACCAGCTGCAGAAACGTCATATTCGCCTTTCCCTTCAAGATCAAGGAAGTTTTTGAACGGTTGCTGTTTGATGTTAAGTGTCAAACCAGGCAAGTTCTTCTCAAGTTCGCCTTTGATGAACTCGTTCACTTTCTTGAACGCTTCTTCGTCACGTGAGAGGAACTCGAGTTCGATTGTTTCAACACCTAATTCTTCTAATCCTTTTTCCCACGCGGCTTTTGCTTCATCTACGTTGTAGTTGAGGAGGTCTGGATACTTCTCACGGAAGTCAGCTCCGTCTTCTGTGAACGTGAAGTCTTTCGCTACGATATAGTTCGCCGGTTGCGATCCATCTGTTAAGATGACATCTGTCACACTCTGTTTGTCGAATCCTTTCGCAAGTGCTTCCCGGATGTTGACGTTTTGGAGCGCTTCGTTCTTTTGGTTGAAACGAAGGAAGTTGATTCGAGCATCGGCACGCGTTTTGAACTCGTCGCTGTCTTCGAATTGCGGAACGAATTCAGAAGAGAGGAGCGTGTAGTCCGCTTCACCCGACTCGAACAAGTTGACCCCAGTCGATACGTCTTTTACGACTTTGACGTTGATCGTGTCCATCTTGACGTTTTCAGCATCCCAATATTCAGGGTTCTTCTTGTAAACCCATCCTGAATTGTCTTGCCACTCGCTCAAGACGTAAGGTCCATTATAGAGTGTCTTGTCGACAGATGTTGCGAACTCTTCGCCTTGCTCTTCGACGTACTCTTGTTTTTGCGGCATATATGTTGGGAATCCAGTCAAACCTAAGAAATAAGGGGCTGGTGCTTCCAATTGTACTTCAAGCGTTTTCTCGTCAATCGCTTTTGCGCCGAGGTCGTCGAGCGACATTTCACCCGCAAGGATTTTGTTGGCGTTTTTCAAGTCTTGAAGAATGTAGGCATACTCCGCACCTGTTTCAGGATTGAGGGCACGTTTCCAAGAGTAAACGAAGTCTTCAGCTGTAATTGGAGAACCGTCTGACCAGTTTGCGTCACGTAACTTGAACGTGTATGTAAGTCCATCCTCAGATACTTCGACATCTTCGGCAATCCCCGGTGTCGGTTGGTTGTTCTCATCTAGACGATACAATCCTTCGAACACGTTGTTTGTCACGATGATCGATGTCGAGTCTGTTGTCAGTGTCGGATCGAGCTGCGGCAAGTCCGTCGCCGATACCATTGTGACTTCTTTTTTCGCATCGCTCGAAGATGAACCTTCTGAACTTGATGAGTCATCCCCTGTGCTACAAGCTGCCGTCGCCAATAATGCGACCCCCGATAACGCTAACCATTTTTTATTACGCATCATACAACCTCCCGAAAATTCTGATAATTTAGAATATGTTGTAATTAAACTACATCTGACATGAATATGCAATGGAATTTTTCAAATTATCCGAAAATATAAACTTGTTTAGAATGACTATGCAGCAATCCCTACAGGAAGTAGAATAGAAAAATCAACGAATGATTATACAATATTTTTGTATAGTTATTCGTATAGACAGAGTAGTAGTGGAGGCGTTAACTTGAAACAACATTCAGCCGGAATCGGCTTTTTCGGTCTTGCGGCAATGGTCGTCGGGACCATGATTGGTGGAGGTGCGTTTAACCTGCCTGGTGCCATGGCACAAGGGGCAGGGGTCGGACCAGTTTTAATTGGGTGGGGGATTACGGGTGTCGGCATGATTATGCTCGCCTTTGTCTTTCAGTTTTTAGCAAACACGCGGCCAGAGCTAGAAGGCGGAATTTACGCCTATGCCCGTGAAGGTTTCGGGAAGTTTGTCGGATTCAACAGCGGATGGGGGTACTGGATGTCGGCTTGGATTGGCACAGTAGCCAACATCACGTTGATTTTCAGTACATTGGCTTATTTTTTTCCTATATTCTCAGCAGAACACCGACTGTTTCGCTTGTTCGTGAGTGTCGTTCTGATTTGGGGCTTATTTTGGCTCATTTCACGTGGGATGCGTGAAGCGGCACTTCTCAATATCGTGACAACGATTGCGAAACTCGTCCCGATTATTTTGTTCATCGTGTTGATCCTATTCGCGTTTAAAATAGATACGTTCCAAGTCGATTTTTGGGGAGAAACAGGGTTTGTTTGGGCGGATGTGTTTCCACAAGTGAAGTCGACGATGCTCGTCACACTCTGGGCATTTGTCGGGATCGAGGGAGCAGTCGTATTGTCATCGCGCGCACGTCACAAGAAAGATGTCGGTCGTGCCACGGTCATTGGCCTGATTGGGACGTTATTGATTTACATGATGATTTCCATCTTCTCGTTTGGTGTCATGACACAGGAGCAACTCGCTGCGTTGCCTGAACCGTCGATGGCATATGTGTTAGAAGCGGTCGTCGGCCAGTTCGGCGCAACCTTGATTAACATCGGACTGCTCGTATCATTAACAGGCGCATTGCTCGGCTGGACGATTTTAGCGACGGAGATTTCGTACGTGGCGAGCCGGGATGGGGTGTTTCCAAAGGTGTTTCACCGTTTGAATGCGAATGAGACACCGGTGAACGCGCTATTCATCACCCAAGCGTTCACCCAAGTCGTCACGGCCATCGCCTTGTTTTCAGAACAGACGTATCTCGTGCTTTCAAGCATCGCTGGAATCGCAGCACTCGTTCCTTATCTATTCTCGGCACTCTATGGATGGATGGAGGCGAAGCGGGCGACGTCGCTACGGATGATGGTCGTTTCCGGGATTGCCTCGCTATACGCCGCCTGGTTACTCTATGCTTCAGGATTCGAGTATGTCTTGATTGCGATGATTCTATACGCACCTGGCATCTTCGTCTTTCTTTTGGCAGAACGGGAACAAGGACGACCGTTCTTGTCCCGTACCCAGTCGATGATTGCCTTGATTATTCTATTATGTGCGACCTATGGCATTTATGGACTTTGGACAGCCGCGATTGCCCTATAAGAAAACTCACCGGCGCCTCAAGCGTCCGGTGAGTTTTTTGATGATCGGAGTAATTGTTCGATTACACTTGGTGAAGCAGGTCTTGCGTATAAATAGCCCTGGAAAGAATCGCAGTCTGTCGACTTTAAGTGTGCCAACATCTCTTCATCTTCGACTCCCTCTGCGACGACGTGGAGATTTAAGCTCTTCCCAAGATGGACGATGACATCGAGGAGATGAGATTTGGACGCCATCCAATCATCGAGAAAGACTTTGTCGATTTTGAGTTCATCGACCGGGAAGGACTTCAAATACTGTAAGGATGAAAAACCTGTCCCAAAATCGTCAATCGACAGTCGATAGTTCAAGCGCTTGATTTGTTCCATGCGTTCGATGATTTCATCGGTCTTTTGCATGACGAGACTTTCCGTGATTTCCAAGATGACGTCTGCTGGGTCGAGCTGGAGTTGTTGCTTGATGTTTCGTAACGTATTCAAAAAACTGTCACTCCGAAATTGATTAGGCGAAATGTTGATTGCCATCGAAAGCGGTTGATCGAACTCGGCTTTCCAGGCTTTCAGTTGTTTCGTTGCCTCTAAGATGACCCAGTTGTTGATGGGAACGATGAGTGCCATCTCTTCCGCGAGCGGAATGAACTCTGAAGGCGGGATTTGTCCGAGTTCTTCATGATGCCAACGAAGAAGTGCCTCAAAACCGATGAGACGGTCTGTGGCGAGTTCATACTTTGGCTGATATTCAAGATAAAAATGCTTTTCTTCAAGAGCTCGATACATCGCCTTCTCAATATGGATCTGTCTAGAGAAGGCAGCATCCATATCCTTTGTCACGAATTGAATCGTACCGACGCCAATCTGTTTCCCTTTGAAGAGGGCACTTTCAGCACGTGTATACAGTTCCTCGAGCGAACTTGCCGAGGACGGATAAAACACGCATCCAATCGAAATCGATACCATGATGGAGTGATGGTAAATCCGGAACGGACGTTGCAGCTCGTGTTGTAGATGTCGGAGTACTTGGAACACTTCTTCCTTAGATTCCTCGAAGAACATGACACCGAACAGTCCGCCCGTAGGATGGAATAAAAGAGCGGATTCCGGAATGAGATGAAGTGCGCGCTCCTTGATTTGAATCAGGAGTTCGTTCCCGACACGAGAGCCGAATGATTCATTGATGATTTTGAAGCGGTCGATATCAAACAAGGCAATATGAAAGAGTCCTTCTCGCTCGTCGATTTGCTGAAGGATGGAGTCGTAACGACGTAAAAACCCTTTCTTATTATAAAGTCCGGTCAACTCATTTTGATAAGCGAGGGACTGGACTTCCTTTTCAAGGCGTTTCTTTTCCGACACATCAAATCCGAAGGCGGTATATTGAATCACTTCATTCTTCTCACTAACAATTGGTACGACAGTCAAGTTGAGCCAACACGGCTCTGACTCATGTTGCTTACAGGAGATCGGCATCTCGCCGTTCCAAACTCGATTCGTCGCTAGAGATTTTAAGACGTTACGCGAAATCTTGTCTTGGTCACTCGAATCATGGATGAGATTGAACCATTCGTGGCCGATTAGCTGTTGCTCCGTCGCATCGAGTAGACTGCATAACGATGGGTTGATATCCACAATCTCCCCTTTCGCATTTGTCGCCAAGTAATGCGTGGACTGTTTGATCATCTCTTGAAAATGATGAAGTAGATTGAATTGTTCTGTACTGATGAGAGGTCCAAATCCTTTTGGGAGAAACGCTAAAAAATAGCCATAGATTTTCTCGAGCGAAAATGATTGTAAGTAGGCAGTCGCATAAATGACGGAACCATCCTTATGTTGAAACGGTGTCATTGCCGTTGTCGAGAATGGGTATTGAAGGAGGAGTGGTGACCACGTTTCGAGTGCATGGTCAAGCTGCTGGACGACCGGCAGCGGTTGATGGAGGACTTCTTGACGTTCCCAGCCGAATAGAATCTCGGCGTGTTCATTCCATAATAGGACCGTACCATCTTGAGAAATATAACAACACGGGACAGACAAAGCATCGATGAACTGATCTACCGATAAATCACGCAATGAAGCCACATCATTTCCTCCAATCTGTCATGCGAAAAGCATATTCTAATGTCAGTGTACCTTAATTTGCCAATTCAAGGAATGCTTAAGTTCGTCATTGTCAAAAGAAAGAGGGACGTCATATACTGAAAGAGTAAGATAGTTTTGAATAAGGGGGAAACAATATGTCAAAAACACATGATGTGATTGAATTGACAGAGAAGTTCGGGGCACATAACTATCATCCACTACCGATTGTTATTTCGGAGGCGAAAGGGATTTGGGTAACCGATCCTGAGGGGAATCGCTACATGGATATGTTAAGTGCATACTCTGCTGTCAATCAGGGACACTGTCATCCAAAGATCATCCAGGCGCTTAAAGATCAAGCGGATAAGATCACGTTGACGTCGCGCGCCTTTTATAACGATCAACTCGGACGTTTTTACGACAAAGTGGTAACGCTTACAAAGAAACAGATGGTGTTACCGATGAACACGGGTGCAGAAGCGGTCGAGACGGCCGTGAAGACAGCACGTCGTTGGGCATATGACGTGAAGGGCATTCCGGGACAAGCGGAAATCATCGTCTGCTCAGGAAACTTCCATGGACGGACGATGGCTGCTGTGTCGATGTCGACAGAAGCGGAATATCAGCGTGGATTCGGACCATTATTGCCAGGGTTCAAAGTTGTGCCATACGGTGATATCGACGCGTTCGAAGCGGCGATCACAGAGAATACAGCGGCGTTCATCGTTGAACCGATTCAAGGGGAAGCTGGAATCATCATTCCGCCGGCTGGTTATTTGAAGCGGGCATCTGAGCTCTGTAAAGAACATAATGTCCTCTTCGTCGCAGATGAAATTCAGTCTGGACTTGGTCGTTCTGGAAAGTGGTTTGCCATCGAGTGGGAAGACGTCACACCGGATATGTATATTCTCGGAAAAGCACTCGGAGGCGGAGTCTTCCCAATCTCATGTGTTGCAGCTGATCAGGAGATTCTTTCGGTCTTCAACCCAGGCTCGCACGGGTCGACGTTTGGTGGAAACCCGCTTGCTTCGGCTGTCTCCGTCGCGGCTCTTGAAGTGTTAGAAGAAGAAAACCTACCGGAACGTTCGCTAGAACTCGGGACGTATTTCATGGATCGCTTGAAGTCGATCGACAATCCGATGATTCGTGACGTTCGCGGACGTGGACTCTTTATCGGCATTGAGTTGACGGAGTCGGCTCGTCCTTATTGTGAGGCGCTAAAAGAGCGGGGACTTCTCTGTAAAGAAACACATGAAACCGTGATTCGATTGGCACCACCGCTTGTGATCACGAAAGAAGAACTCGACCAAGCATTCGAAGCAATCGAAGCCGTATTGGCTCCCGCAGCTATTTCGTAAGAAGCGTCAGCTTGGTATAATGAAGTCAGTTCAATCGACACCTGCCTAGCAGGTGTCTTTTTCGTGGAGGAGGAGTTGGATGATTTACATATATGTCGGATTGGCAGGGGCGGTCGGTGCTTTGGCACGCTATGGCCTTGGTATGATGATCGATTCGATTGGACCGAGCGCATTCCCGGTTTCGACATTGCTCATCAATCTCAGCGGTAGTTTTTTGTTAGGGTGGTTGACTCACATGTTTCTTCGAACGGGTAAACTTTCTCCTCAATTCGTCACGATTGTGGGGACTGGAATGATTGGTTCCTTCACTACATTCTCCACGTTTAGCGTTGAAACGATTCGATTATTAGACGAAAGTCGGATAGGGTTGGCGCTTCTATACGTCTTTTTGAGTATCACGCTTGGACTCGGGAGCTCATGGCTTGGTTATCGTGTCGGCGTGAGACGAAAAGGTGAGGTGAAATAGAGTGACAATCATGTGGATTGCGACAGGTGCCTTTTTTGGTGCGATGTGTCGTTTTGCTATCGGTCAACTGATGAAACGGTGGTCTGATTCCACCTTTCCATTTGCAACATTATTCGTCAATGTGTCGGGTTCGTTTGCTCTTGGGTATTTATATGCCCACACGAGCCATCCGTCGCTCCTTCTCTTTTTAGGGATTGGATTTTTAGGGTCGTTTACGACGTTTTCGACTTTGAAACTTGAATTGATGCGGTTTGCGACAAAAGACTGGATTCGATTCGGACTTTATCTCCTTGCGACATATCTGTTTGGAATACTGGCTGCTTATATCGGCTGGTCAATCTGAAACAACGCCCCTTCCATCTCGAAGGGGCGTTGTTTTATTCTGCAAGTTGAAGCTTCTCGGTACATGAAGCACAAGTCGTTTCGTATGACTCGCACTGTTCATCCATATGCTTCCCGCATTCCTGGCACGTTTTGTCCGGTAGTTTTTGATAAAACTCGACAGATGATTCGAGTCGGCTCGCCCATTCATTCATATGAAAATGCCTCCTTCGTGGATGTGTCACAGTATTGGTTGTTGTCATGATTGTATTATAACAGATGACATTAAGTCAACCATAATATATAACAGATATATTCAGGATTTTTTGCTACACTATACACATCAAAAGACGAGGTGAAAAAAATGAAAGTGCCACAGTGTGAAACGATTGGGATTCAATCAGAGGACGTTCCAACGCTACAAACCGCCTTGGCGCAATTAGATGCGCCTCGAGTCAGTCGTTTGTTTAAAGCGTTCGCTGATCCGACCCGTCTAAAAGTGCTGTATGTGTTGACGCTCGAACATGAACTATGTGTATGCGATGTGGCGGCCGTTATCGGTCACTCTAACGCGACCGCATCTCACCATTTACGGACATTACTCGAACAAGGGTTGGTAAAGTATCGTAAAGAAGGGAAAGTCGTTTATTATTCATTGGATGATGAGCATGTGAGACAGCTCGTTGAAATTGCATTGACACACAGTGAAGAACAAAAAGACGTTTAAGTTCAATGACCGTCCCCATTCGAGGGGCGGTCATTTTTTTGGTACTTGTCTTCGATTAAAATTCACGTTACGATATATTCAAATGAATGTTTGAATGTTAGGGGGATATGATGAGAAATCGAGACGTACTACCTGTGTCCGGTATTACCTGTACGAATTGTGCAGCTAAGATTGAGCGAGATGTATCGAAACGTGAAGAAGTCGCATCTTGTCAAATTGATTTTGCGACGAGTCGTATGGTGATTGAGTGGGTGGACCCATCAAACCGTGACAAGACGCTTCAGTCGATTGAGCAGACGATGGGACGGATTGAACCGGGAGCAAAGTTTGTTAAACAAGACGACGATCAAACCGAAGGACGAGATTGGACGCTTTGGAGATTCCTTATGGCCGTTTTTATTTTTTCAATTGCCATTTGGACAGATTCGACTTTAGGATTCATTGCGGCATATTCACTTGCTGGCTACGACGTCGTATATGGTGCGATCCGGAACGTATGGAACCGGGAATGGTTTGACGAGAAATTTTTAATGACCATTGCGACAATCGGGGCATTCGCCATTTCAGAATACCCGGAAGCGGTAGCAGTCATGCTGTTTTATCAGCTCGGTGAATACGTGCAAGGACGGGCGGTACGCGCCTCCCGAAAATCGATTCAGTCCTTGTTGAATATGAAACCGACCCGAGCGCGTGTACTCGAGGCGGGTCAGGAAATGGAACGATTGCCGGAAGACGTAACGATCGGGTCACACCTCGTCATTCGTTCAGGAGAACTAGTCCCGATGGACGGATTCGTCGTGAGTGGGGCGAGCTCTTTAAATACATCGTCTTTGACAGGTGAATCCGTTCCGAGGCAAGTGAGCGCGGGCGAGGAAGTGTTGGCAGGTATGGTCAATATCGAGGGGCGTCTCATCGTTGAAACGACAAAGCTCGCGGCTGAATCAAGCCTTCAAAAAATGATTGCTCTCGTCGAGGAGGCGAATGGAAAGAAAGCAAAAACGGAACAAATGATCACACGATTGGCAAAAGTCTACACGCCGATCGTGGTAGTCATGGCGACACTTGTCGCATTCGTTCCACCCTTGTTTGTAGGGGACTTGAATGAATGGATTTACCGGGCCTTGATTTTTCTCGTCATCAGTTGCCCGTGTGCACTTGTGATTTCTATCCCGTTAGGTTATTTCGGGGGGATCGGTTCTGGATCGAAACAAGGAATTCTTGTAAAAGGTGGCGAGTTCCTTGACACGTTGACTGAAGTAGATACAGTGGTCTTCGATAAAACAGGGACATTGACGACCGGACGATTTGAAGTGACCGATGTCGTGACGACAGACGGCATCACCGTTAATGAACTGTTACATTTAGCTGCTCGGGTCGAACGAGCATCCAATCATCCTCTTGCGCAAGCAATCGTCAGTCGTGCTGGGGAGGTTCAATCATTTGATTCGATTCAAGAGGAGCCGGGATACGGTCTCCATGCGCGAGATGGTGACGACGAGGTGTATGTAGGGAGTGCCCGTTATATGGAACGGTTAGGTCAAGTGATTGAAGATTCATCAATCGGGACGAGTGTACATGTGATGAAGAATGATCGTTGGCTTGGACGAATCGAACTGATGGATACGGTAAAGCCGGATGCGATGGCTGCGATCGAACAATTGAAACGAATCGGAATCCAGACGGTCATGCTATCTGGAGATCGTCGAGAAGTCGCTACAAAAATTGGCAAGCAACTCGGATTGGATGAAGTACGAGGGGAGTTGCTGCCGCACGAGAAAGTGGAGGCAATCGAACGGATGGTCGGAACGCGTAAAGTTGCTTTTGTCGGGGATGGTATGAATGATGCGGCGGCTTTGGCCCGGGCAGACGTCGGTCTCGTCATGGGTGGCGTCGGAAGCGATACAGCAGTCACGGCGGCGGACGTGGTATTGATGCACGATGCGCCAACGGATGTCATTCGGGCCATTGAGCTAGGCAAACGAACGAAGCGCGTCGTCTGGCAAAATATTTTCTTTGCCTTTGGAATCAAAGCACTTGTCATGTTTTTAGGATTGTTCGGCATCGCAACGATGTGGGAAGCGGTATTTGCGGACGTGGGAGTGGCGCTTCTTGCCATCGCGAACGCGACGCGGTTACTTCGTATGACATCATGAAAGAAGTGTCTCGGTTTTATACCTGAGACACTTCTTTTTTTATTCGATTCTGTCGTGATGTGTTTTAATGCGCAACAACATAAAGGTGAGGATGACAATAATAGCAAGAAGTAAAAAAGTGATGGTGAAAAGGACTTGTGTCAAGAAAGATACTTGATTCTCTGCCGCAATCAACTCTTTATGAATGTCTTTGTATTGCATTTGTTTGAGAGACCGTAAATCTTCTAAAATCGTTTGCCGAAGTTCTGTCATCGTTTCTGCGACAGCCGTCGCTTTCACTAAGTCGCCTTCTTCATAGATGACGAGAACGCGGTCGGCTTCCTTTTCCCAAATGGCATCTCGTTCGAGTAAATCGAGGACAGAGCTCGGTGTGTCCGGGTCATCGATGATGGATTGTTTAAGGTCTTTGGCTTGTCGAGACATGCTATAGTACATCTCTAAAAAGTGTCGGTCTTCATATGCGAGTAATCCACGGATGGCATTTGCCCGTTCGACGTTATAATACATCACGTCTTCAATCGATTCATAGGAGTCGAGTTGTTCGCCTTGAATGGTTTCGAGACGCTCATTTGTTTCTTTCAATTGAAAAATAAAAATAAAAATAATCGAAATAGATAAGATTGATAAACTGATCCATAATAAAATCCATTTTCGTTGTGACATCGTGACCCTCCTTTCTTCTACATCGTACATGATTTTGTAAAAAACGACAGAAAATATTTTTTTGAAAAAGGAAAAAACGGGGAAATGTATAATCATTAAGAGTAGTGTCTCTTGATGAGAGAAGACAATTAGATGCATAAGGAGAGTCAATATGTCAGAGAACTCGACGTTACACAAGCTGTGCCAGGTTTTACGAAACAAGCGAACCAATCTTACCTATGAGATTCCGAGTCTTTGGAATCGTATGCGTTTCCATTCCGAGCCGGTTCGAGATGGGGTGGAACGTGTCAATCCATATGATTTCTTGTTGGAAACGATTGAAAAAACGATTTTCCCGTATGCACATGAAAGTCGCGACTATAGTACTTCCATTGCGCTTGCAGACGGACATTTACAAACCGGAGGGGATTGGATCAAACGGGCATCGGTTTACTCCATGCAAGTTCGTACATCGACCTCATGGGACCACGATGGGTCGGGTTACGTTGAAATGGAGAATTCAGTGGGAATGAAAGACACAGGCACTTTTGTGAAAGCGCTTGCATTGATTCCGCATCTTCTCTACATGGGGATCGATACATTATTCCTCTTACCGATTTCGCAACACAGCCATAAAAACAAGAAGGGTGAATTCGGTTCTCCTTATGCCGTGCAAGACTTTTTCGCAATCGATGAAGAGTTAAAGGAAACGTTAACTGGTGACGAGATGACGGTCGAAGAAGAATTTGCCGCATTCGTGGAGGCCTGTCACATGGTAGGGATTCGTGTCGTCATCGATGTCATCCCGCGGACGTGTGCCCGAGATAACCGTCTCATCATAGAAAACCCGGAATGGTTTTACTGGATTCCCTTGACGGAAGTCGATTACTATCATCCGCCATATGTTCCGGGCATTGGGGAGAACGTCAAACCGGAATTTGCTTTCTTGCCGATGGTGTATAACTCAGAAGACGTATGGCAACACTTGCGGCGGTTTTCCATGGCACCGAACTTGATTGATGCGGAGAAGTGGGATCGTGTACGTAACACGTTGCTCGAGCATCCAGAAGAAAACGTATTGGCGATGATTGAACGAGAGTTCGGCTTGACAACTGCACCTGCTTTCTCGGATTGTATCAATGACCCGCAACCACCGTGGTCAGACGTAACCTATTTCCGACTTTTCTTAGACCATCCGCTTGCAGCGGCACCTTATGTGAACGATGCGAACATTGCACCTTATATCCTATTTGACTCGATCAAATCCAATCAATTCCGAGGAAATGAGATCAATGAACCCCTTTGGGAGATGCTCGCTGATATCATTCCTCACTATCAACGGGAATACGGTATAGATGGAGCGCGTATTGATATGGGTCATGCCCTTCCGGTCGATTTAGCACAACGAATTTTGGAACAACCGCGTGCCATCGATTCGAATTTCAGCTTTATCGCTGAAGAACTCATCGAGTCCGGAGCCTGGGCGGCGAAGGACGCTGGCTATAATATGATTATCGGATATGGTTTTTATAAAGAACCGCGATTCAAGACGCATGAAACCCATCAGTTTTTATACGATTCACGCTTTTTACCTCTTCCGGTATTTGCGGCAGGTGAAACGGCCGATACACGTCGTCTCGCGACACGGGAAGGTGGACGAAAGGCAAGCCGCTTGTTGACGGTGTTGAACGGATTTATGCCTAATGGGGTTCCGATGACGAACTCGGGGCTCGAATTGTATGAGACACAACCGATGAACACTGGACTCGATTGTCGACCGGAAGAGGCGTATCAACTCTTCCCGACGGATCCTTATTTTGGGAAGCTCGCGTTTTTTGATGCGTATCAGTTTCATTGGGATCATCCAGAACGGGATGAAATGATTGAAGTGATGCATCAAGTGGCTGAAATTCGACGTCGATGGTTAGATGTGCTCGTGGATCCGAATCACTTTGAACCACTCATTTTAAATGAACCGTTCGCCCCGTTCATTGGATTCGCTTGGTTACGACCGGAAACGAATGATACATTGCTCGTCGTAGCGAATACGAACATGGTAGATGCGCTACGAGGAGTTGTCACGCTTGATGGGGTGAGACGTCGAAATTGGAATGCGAGTCGTTTTGCGGAGATGGTCTATTCACCTGATTCGTGGCCGTATGCGGAGCATTCGTTTGATGACAATTGGAATCTCGTGGTCGATTTGAAACCGGGAGAAGTCAAAGTGTACGAGATGAGATGAGAAAACGCCTTGGACCGAATAACCGGTTCAAGGCGTTGTGTGTTTCATATAGTAAATGACGAATTCATCGAGCGGCATCGGTTTCGCATAGCGATATCCTTGCATGGAGTCACAACCGATTTTACGAAGGAACGTCTCCTGGTACTCGGTTTCGACGCCTTCGGCAACGAGTGCCATACCGAGTTGGCGGGCCATGGCGACAATGGTCGTCGTGACCATTTGATATTCGCGATTCTCTTCAAGCTGCATCGTGAACTCGCGAGGAATTTTCAATTCATCGATTGGATAACGGACGAGGTATGCGAGTGAACTGTACCCTGTCCCGAAATCATCGATAGACAGCTTGATGCCGAGTGCTTTTAACTCTAAAATGCGATTTAATACACGATCCGAATGATGTGCGGCCACGGTTTCTGTCAACTCAAAATTAAGGCGTGACGGTTCAATCGGGAACCGTTTGAACAATGTTTTCAAGTAATCGATCAAGTGTTCATCAAACAACTGACGGACGGATAAGTTGACCGATAGTTTCGGTAAGTGGATGTCGCCTTGTTCAAATACGTGAATCAATTGGAATGTCTCATGAATCATCCAACGACCTAAATCCTGAATATGGCCCGTTTCTTCAGCAATCGGAATGAACTGGCTTGGTGGAATGAACGCACCGTTATGTTGCCAGCGCATGAGCGCCTCTGCTCCGATGATTTCTTTCGTCGAGGCATCCACTTGAGGCTGAAGGAAAAGGGAAATCTCGCCTTTTTCAAGTGCGGTTTCAAGCCCTTCCATTAACACTTTCCGCTCTTCTTTGTCCTCCCGTAACTCTGGTTCGAACATGACGGTTTCGTCACGACCTTTGTCTTTCGCGCGATACATCGCCAAATCGGCATTCGAGAGCAAGTGCTTTAATTTTTTCCCATGCTCCGGGAAGCGTACAATCCCGATCGAGGCATGTACTTCGACGAGTGTCCCGGCCATATAATACGGGGGACGATAGACAAGCCGCCGCAATCGTTCTGTCAACATCTCATCGTCTCCATGTTCCGCAACGACGATAAACTCATCGCCCCCGAGTCGCCCGGCATATTCGTTCGGCAAGAGTGCAGTCCGCAGCCGTTTTCCGATATGTTGTAATAACTCGTCACCCATATGATGACCGAATTGATCATTGATTTCTTTAAATCCATCCAAATCGGAAAACATCAATGTGAACGTACGCCCTTCCTCGATCAAGCGTTCGATTTGCTCTTGAAGTGCGTAGCGGTTATGAAGGCCGGTCAAACTATCGAATTTAGCTTGATACAGAATTTGTTCTTGTTGCTCGATCATCTGGGTGATGTCTTTAGCAATAGCGTAGATGCCCTCGACTTCTCCCTCGATGATCATTGGGACGTTGACCAATTGCCAGACGCGTGTTTCCCCTTCGTCGGTCATCACACGCACATCGATTGTTCGGGGACGACCGTTCGTCAACTCTTGAAGAATGATGGTATAAGGTGCACGGTCTTTCGATTCAATGATGTCTAAGATGTTCGAGCCGAGTAGTGTTTCGGTTGTCAGTCCTAAGATAGAACTGCCGGCCTCGTTGACAGATAACACTTCGCCATGCAAGTCGAATAAGAAAATCGGTTCTGAATGGTAGGCAAAAAGCGAACGGTATTGCTGTTCACGGATTTCTAATTCATGTGCCTTAGTCGACACGGCAACTTCCAAGTCTGTGTTGACCGTATGCAAGCGGTGGCTGATGAGTGCGTTCTGCTTGGAGACGATGAACTGACGAATGAGCAACAAGAGGACGGCATTTGCGATCATCGAGTCCATCACGGATGTTCCGAGAAGACGATCGGAAGCGAGTAAAAACATCATGACGACCACACTATACAGCACATAATCGACAATGGAATCGTAGGCAAGTGCATCTTCCGATACATCATCGACCCAGTAGCTAATCGAGATGGTCAAGATACTACTGATTTGTAAGAGGTGAATCACTTCATGTGTGATTTCCGAAAAGACAAACAACGTGTTTGCAATCGATGCAATCGTGAATCCAAGAATTCCGACGAGCAATAAAATGCGGAACTGTTGACCAGCTGATACGACTCGATTTAAGTACAGGAATGCGAGCATCATATAGAGGCTGATGAGTAACATCTGCTCTTCAAAACCGCTCAACTGTGACACGAGCGAGACGTCTTGCGTTGAAAAGAACCAAATATGAAGTCCGCCAATCAAAAGGAAACTAAACAGGGCGAATAAATCGAATGTGCGTAGTTTCAAAGTACGAAACTCAATCGATTGCGTGATGACGATTAAAGCCATGATTAAATAAAAGAAATTTTGAAGGAACAACAAGGACTGCGTATTGTCGTTGATTGAATGATAGTGCATCAGTAAGTACAGCGTGAAACATACATTTCCTGCACTAATCAAAATATGGATAAAACGCCGCATCCCTCTATGTTTAAAGATAGCTACTCCGCTAAAGCCAATCGCTGCCCCTGATATGACGAGATAATAGATGAACAACGTAATCTGTCGTAAGTCGTGCGGGGTTAAAAATAAAAATAAAAGTCCGGTAGAAAAAGTTCCGATGAGAATCGCCGGAACGTATTGGCGCAACGAGTAAGCAGACAACTCATGCACCTCCTTCTTTATATGTATGGGGCTCTTATTTATTATCGGAACAGGTGAACAAAGATTACACAAAAAAATCGACAACAATCTATATTGTTGTCGAAAATTTTAGATTTAAAGTGTATAAGAGTGCTCTTTAAAGTTCCCGACGACTGAATCGATTTCGGATACAGTGATAAACGCCTCAGAATCAATCTCAGATACGATTTGACGAAGGCGTGGGATTTCATTGTTCTGGACGACGACGTACAGCATTTTTTTCGAATCGTTCGAATATCCGCCTGTCGCATCCATGATGGTGACGCCCCGTTTCAAATTCTGCTTGATGACCAAATTGATTTCGTCTGCTTTTTGACAAATGATGAAGCATTGCTTTTGGGCAGCGAAGAATTTATGAATCGTAAGCAGCGTTCGGGATCTGACGAAGCTTAACACAAGCGCGTACATGACAGCTTTGATGTCAAAGACGATGAAGACCAACACATAGACGATGATGTCTTGTGTCAGAAAGATTTTAGGCAACGACAAGTTTCGATTATTCATATAGATGACTTTTCCTAGAATGTCGAGTCCACCGGTGGAAGCTCCTGCAAAGAGGAGAAGTGCGAGTCCAAGCCCTGAAACGATTCCGCTGAACACCGAAGCGACGAGCGGATCATCGAGTGGGGTCGGGGGAATCAAGACTGGCAAACTATCGATGAGGATAGAGGAAAGTACGACGACAATTCCTGTCATCAAGATAAATCGACGTCCCAAATATTTTAGTCCCAATAAAAAGAGTGGGATATTAAGCACGAGCTGTGTCAAACCGATGGGAGTTCCAAACAGTTCATTCGTAATCAACGTGATTCCGACGATTCCTCCAGAACCGATTTCGTTTGGTTTGAGCAGTAAGCTGACAAAGACAGACTGAAGGATTGTCCCGGCAATGATGAACAATACCGTTTCAAGGGCAACCCGTTTTCGAGATTTTGCATACATAGATAATGGCTAGGCCTGACGCCTCCTTTTTGTAAGTCTTCTGCAAGCGTACTGCTACTTTTACGTCATTTCAAGTCTCACATGTCATTATGGAATCGATCGATATCACTCGCTAATTGCTCATGTACGTAATCGATGACTTGAGCATCATCAAAAAGTCCGAGTGGGACATCGTCTGGAATCGCATCGAATGGGGAGACGAAGTATAGGATGGCCGCAACAAGTTCTTCTTGTTTATCGGGTTGCATCTCAAATTGTTCATTGTAAAGCGCGCGTAACATATTCAGCATTTGTTTCATCTGGAAGTAAAGTGTCAGTTCTTCTTCACGCTCGATGTTACTGATTTCATTGGATGCCACATCGACTGTGACTTTTGCGAGTGCGCGTTCACCTTGAACGAGCAAGTCGCCCAATTGTTCTCGGTCGCGGATGTCTTCTTTCGCTTGTTTTAAAAAATGTGTGTATGTTGTTTTCCAATCTGCCATTTGGATTCCTCCTTCTTTCTTCATCTACTAATATGCCCGTTTTTGCGCATTGGTTGCAACTTTTCCTGAAATTTAAGAAAATAAAGATAACTGAAAAGGAGGAACGATACATATGTCTAAGATTTCGATGCCGACAGAGGCAGATTTCGCACGCTATGCAGAATTAGCGGTGAAAAAAGGTGTGAACATTCAACCTGGTCAACAATTAGAAGTACGTGCTGACATCAGTCAGGCACCACTCGTCCGTCACGTGGTGAAGGCTGCTTATGCGGCCGGAGCGAAGCAAGTGTTCGTCAACTGGAGCGACGAAGAAACAGGGAAGATCCGTTATTTCAATGCACCAGCGGATTCGTTCAAAGAGTTTCCAGATTGGTTGAAGGCTCGTTTTGAGCAATTGGCTGAAGAGAAGACGGCATTCTTGTCAATCGTCAGTGATGACCCGGATGCGTTGAATGGTGTGGAATCGTCACGCATTTCGGATGCGAACCGTGCAGCAGGACAAGCGCTTGCGAAGTGGCGTCAATATGTAATGAGCGACAATGTGAGCTGGTCAATCATCGCAGGTGCGTCAGAAGCGTGGGCACAAAAGGTATTCCCGGGACGTGATGATGCGGTTGCAGCATTATGGCAAGCCATCTTCGCAGCAACGCGGATGGATCAAGAAGATGTTGTCGCGGCATGGGATACACACGATCAATCACTCCGTAGCCGTGCGAAGCTATTGACAGAGAAGAAATATGCGAAGCTTCATTACAAAGCGCCAGGTACGGAACTGACGATTGGACTTCCGAAAAAACACGTCTTCCTTGGCGGTGGCGGTCCGAACGTCGATGGCATCGACTTTATCGCGAACATGCCGACGGAAGAGGTGTTCACGCTCGCAGATAAAGATTCTGTGGAAGGTCACGTATCGAGTACAAAACCACTCAGCTACAGCGGGAACTTGATTGATGAGTTCACTCTTTGGTTTGAAGGTGGGAAAGTCGTCAAAGCGGAGGCGAAAAAAGGGCAAGCGGCTCTTGATGAATTGTTGAACATGGATGAGGGGGCGCGTCGTATCGGTGAAGTAGCGCTCGTTCCGGATGATTCTCCAATCTCGAACTCGGGTCTTCTCTTCTATAACACGTTGTTTGATGAGAATGCATCGTGTCACTTGGCGCTTGGCCGTGCGTACTCGACATGTCTCGAAGGGGGTCCTTCGATGTCACAAGAAGAGCTCGCGGCGAACGGGGCGAACGACTCGATGACACACGTTGACTTCATGATCGGGTCAGCCGAAATGAATATCGATGGTGAACGGGAAGACGGGACGCGTGAAGCAATCATGCGTGACGGGAACTGGGTCATCTAAACAAAAGAGCGAATTCCGTAGCTTTCGGAATTCGCTCTTTTTACGTGCAATCGTATAGATAGCGCAATGCGTGAGGCAAGCGGCGACGCCAGGCCGATTCGTTGTGAATCGCATTTGGTTCGACTTCATATCGGAAAGCGACTCCTTTTTGCACGATGACGTCAATTAGTTTCGCATTCGTGAATAGGTAGTCGCTTGGAGTGATAGGCCCGCTCTCTTCATTTGTGCCAATGTCCATATATAGTTTACCGGCGAACTCAGCATGTTTCATTTCTCGGATCAATGGATCAAGATTGGCCCATGCCGCAGTGGAGAGGGAGCCAACACGTCGAATAGAAGGATAGGTCGCCATCATGTATAGAGAGATGACACCTCCCATCGAGCTCCCCATGACCCCGACATCTTCTGGGTCAGTAGCGTACTCGCTGTCAATTCGTGGTTTTAATTCGTTCATGAGCCAATCTGTATACAGACGGCCTCGGCCACCGAGTGTTGGACGACTTCTTGCCAATTCGGGTCCAATCCGTCGATACAGCATCTCATCTTCCTCATATGAATACTCATCATAACGGTCCAGCCAGTTCGGGGCGCTCGCGATGGCGACGACCATGAGCGGGAGTCGTAGCAGATCGATGCAACGATCGATTTCCCAACCTTCTCCATATGTAGCAGTGTTTCCAGAAAACACATTTTGTCCATCATGCATATACAGGACGGGAAGCGGGGTGCTGACGTCGACCCAGTCTGGTCGAAATACGCGGACAATCCGCTTTTGACCACGTACCTTCTCCGTCGGAATCGACACGTTCAATTGTTCAATCATCTTTCGTCACCTCTTTCTACTTGTATTGTGGAGAATCATGAACCAAAATACAATCGTCTGACTCGACTACCTACCGTTCGTTAGGTAATGTATAAGGCAAGGAGAGTGAATGACGTGAATACAAAAGATAAAATCATGCAGTCTGCTCGCACACGCTTCGCACGGGAAGGTTACGAAGGGTTGTCACTAGCGGCAGTAGCGGAAGATGTAGGAATTCGCAAGCCGTCTTTATATGCCCATTTCGATGGGAAGGAACAATTGTTCAAACAAGTCGTCACAGACATGGCGAATCGTTACGAAGAAGTATGGCAGACAACGTGTGACGATACGGTAGGACAACCACCTTTAGAACGAATCGAGTCAATCGTCAACACGCTCACGTCCTTCTTTAGTGATCATGAGACATGGATGTTGACTAAACGAATGTTACTTGTCCCTCCTCCTGAGTTTCGAGAGTATATCGAGGAAGTCATCGGTACGGTCGAAACCAAGTTAGAACGATTTGAGAAAGAACAATTTCGACTGGCGATGGAGCGTGGCGATTTACCGGTACAATCGCTCGATGAACTATTTGCTGCGTACTATTGCTTCCTAGACGGTGCTTTATTGTCTTTATTTACATTTGAAGATGACCGGGAGATGCGACAACAAGCTGCGTTTCGAATTTTCAAGAAAGGGGTGGGTTGGGATGAGTAAAGAGAAGGGTGCATGGATTTCCCTCCTGTTTGCAGGACTACTCGAAATCGTCTGGGCGACGACGATGAAGCTGTCTGAAGGCTTCACGGTTTTAGGTCCGACATTGTGGACGATCGTGTTATTGATTCTTAGTTTCGGATTATTGGCGAAAGCGTTTCGGACGCTTCCTGCCGGGACGGGGTACGCCGTATTCACAGGAATCGGAGCGGTCGGCACAGTAATAGTTGGTGCCTTCTTATTTGACGAGGGGCTTAATGGATGGAAGCTGATCCTTGTGGCGACATTGATTGTCGGTATCATCGGATTGAAGCAAGTGACAGGAGGGGAAGAAGCATGAGTTGGGTTTATCTGATTGGAGCGGGAATTGCTGAAATGACAGCCGTTTTCTTTATGGGGAAATCGAAAGGATACCAGATTTTGAAATGGTCGATTGCATCGATTTTATCGTTTACGCTCAGCTTTTATTGGTTATCAAAATCACTTGAGGTCATTCCTCTTAGTCTTGCCTATTCCATCTGGGTAGGTATCGGCGCGGCCGGTGGTGTCATTTTAGGGATGCTCTATTTGAACGAATCGAAAAGTCGCTGGCGCATCTTTTATTTGACGCTGATTATCGGGAGTGTGGTCGGGTTAAAAGTTGTGGCCTAAAGGATTGAAATGTGCTGAAAACGGGAATTTATTAATTCAGATTATGAGATGAAAGAAAGGGGCGGAAAACGATGCATCTTGTCGAGTTGCAATCCGAACGTTTGCGGTTTGAACCGTATACGCTTTCTGATTTCTATTTTGTCAAATCGCTTCTCCAAGATCCTCGGGTGATGCGCTTCATCAGTCCGGATGGGAGACCGTATACTGACGAACAGACGATTGAGTGGTTTGAACGTCAATTGGCCCGCTATGAGACAGGACGCCAAACGGGTCTCCTGAAGCTTATGACATTTGACAGTGATGAACCGATCGGTCACGCAGGTACGTTATTGCATGAATTGGACGGTAAAATCGAGTTGGAAGTCGGGTATTGGTTGTCACCGAAGCATTGGCACATGGGATATGGCCGAGAAGCCGCTGCGCGTCTGATGCAGCATGCCTTTTCAGAGGGCGAGAAGGAGATTATTTCTCTGATTCATCCGGACAACGTTCCGTCTCAACGTGTCGCTAAGGCGAATGGTCTTCATTGGGATCGAGATACATTCTATAAGGATATGCTCGTCTCCGTTTATGCGGGTGACTTGGAGCGGTTATGTCGACATATCGACCGTCAACAAATGACACGATAAAAAAGTCTCTAAATAAATAAAAAAAGTTGTTGCCAACTCAATAGTTTCTTGATATATTAATAGTGTCCTTAAGAGAGGACACGACCTGATTCTGTAGCTCAGCTGGGAGAGCGCTACCTTGACAGGGTAGAGGTCGCTGGTTCGAGCCCAGTCAGAATCACTTGGGTGCCAAACCCTCGAGAAACCCACCGGAACATGGGTTTCCGCGAAGCCACTTCTTGCGAGAAGTGGCTCTTTTTTTTGTATATTGACATGGCACGAAAGCAATTGGTATATTCCTTTCAATACATAATGAAACGGGGAATGCGACATGGTGCTAACGGGAACCCTCGTCAATGCCGCATTGATTGTCATCGGGGCATTGCTAGGTCTCTTATTTCAGCGCATTCCGGAGCGTATGAAAGAGACGGTGACGGCGGCAATCGGGCTTGCGGTCATCTTGCTTGGGATTCAAATGGGGATGAAAAGTGAGAACTTCTTAATCGTCATCGGAAGTCTAGTCGTCGGGTCTGCGCTCGGGGAATGGTGGAAGTTAGATGAATTATTGAATGAAGTCGGTTATCGGCTCGAACGGCGTCTTGGAAGTCAATCGAGTGTAGCGGAAGGATTCGTAACGGCCACACTCATTTTCGTGATCGGGGCGATGGCCATTATCGGGGCGCTCGATAGTGGCTTGCGTGGTGATCATGACGTGTTATACACGAAAGGATTGATTGATGGATTCACCGCTCTCGTGTTGAGTTCGACACTTGGGATCGGGGTCATGTTCTCCGCCGTTCCAGTACTGGTATACCAAGGAGGAATTGCGTTACTCGCCATTCAAATCATGAAGTTCATTCCGGAATCGCTCATGGACAGCTTTATTTTAGAGATGACCGCGACCGGTGGGGTCATGATTGTGGCGATTGGCTTGAACTTGGTTGGAATCACTAAAATTCGCGTGGCCAACTTATTGCCAGGGATTTTGGTGGTGGGTTTGATTGTGTCCATCATACATACGATCAATTGAAAAAATGGATGGAAGCGAGTCGCTTCCATCCATTTTTTATGGTTTCTCTATCGTTTCATGATCTTCTTTGGCACTTTCGCGCAAGGCTGAAGCCATCACGTCAGCAAGGTTCCGTTCCCGAAGCACGCCGACGCCTCGGTCTGTCGGTCCACCTGGAGCGGCCACATCGGCAATCAGTTCATTCGTCTTCCGTGTTTCATGAGACAACAACTCAGCGGAGCCTTTCATCGCTTGGGCGACAATTTGACGCGCTGTCTGTTCGTCGTAACCGACATCCGTTAGGACAGGCGTCATCGCACCCACGATTTCATAGAAGAAGGCTGGGCTGCACCCGGCAGCAGCCATAAAGGCCGACATCGTCTTCGCATCGGTGACGGCCGTTCGTCCGACCCGTTCAAAGAGAGAAGTCGCTTTTGCGCGATCAGCCTCATCAGTTTCTGGACCAAACCATAGACCCGTCATCCCGCTCCGATGGGCGACAGGCGTGTTCGGCATGGCGCAAACAGCTGGTAGCCCTGAAGCCTCTTCTAATTGGCTCGGTTCGATATGTGCCGCGACCGAGACGAGTAGTGGGGTCTTCCATTCTTTTGATTCTACGTACGGGATGACGCCATCAGGTTGCATCGCTAATACGACGATGTCATAGTCGTTCACGTTTTCGTCCTCAACAATTTGAACGCCGAGTTCATCTTGTAGGAAGAGTAAGCGCTCCCGGTCACTTCGGTTTGTCATTGTGATGTGTGTCGGTTCGATGCCCGAGTCGATCCATCCGCGAACGAGCGCCTCACTCATGGATCCAGCACCGACCATTAGTAATTGATTCATCATTTGTCACCTCTTCTTTTCGATTCGGTCAATAGTTATGTTGACTATCATAACAAACATACACTCGAATATCGCCCATCCTGCTCATTTGTAAAGAGATGGAAAACGATTTGACATAGGAATCGACGAACATGACAAACATCTCAAATCGCGCTATGATGGCACTAATTCAAAAGAGTGAGGCGAAATCGTGTGAAACGTGTACTAGTAAAAGGGATTCAAGGTTACCAGCGTTTTATTTCACCATTAAAGCCGCCAACGTGCCGATTTTATCCGAGCTGTTCGCACTACGGAATCGAAGCAATTGAAAAACATGGGGCTGTCAAAGGCAGTTATTTAACCGCTCGCCGACTCATTCGCTGCCAGCCGTTTCATCCAGGCGGGCTCGATTATGTTCCGGATACGTTTGATTGGAAAGCGCCTTTACAACGAGAGAAACCTGAGTCACAGCGAGGCGATTGAGTTCGTCTCGCTGTTTTTGTACAGAACGAAAAGTGGATTGGTTGTTTTAGTACAATACTTTTGCATTGATCTGAGTATTCTGAAAAAATAGAGGTGTACACTATTTTTCGGGGAAAGGGGATACGTTGTATGGGGCAATCATTTAGTGAATGGGTGAGTACGGCATCCAACTTTGTATGGGGACCGCCGCTCTTGATTTTGCTTGTGGGGACAGGCATTTACTTGACGGTGCGTCTAGGTGGAATTCAAATCACCAAATTACCGTATGCGTTGAAATTGGCGTTTTCGAAAAATCAGGATCAATCCTCTAAAGGGGACATCAGTCACTTCCAGGCGCTCATGACCGCTCTGGCGGCGACCGTCGGTACGGGGAATATCGTCGGGGTGTCGACAGCGGTCGTATTAGGAGGACCGGGAGCCATCGTATGGATGTGGGTGTCCGGTTTCTTTGGGATGGCAACGAAATACGCAGAGGCAGTTCTTGCTGTGAAGTATCGGGTCACTGATGAGCGCGGTCAAATGGCTGGTGGACCGATGTACTACCTAGAACGAGGGTTGAATCAACGATGGTTAGCAGTCGCATTTGCGGCATTCGCATCGATTGCGGCGTTCGGTATTGGAAACGGGGTCCAAACGAACTCGGTCGCATTGGCCTTAAAAACGACATTCGATGTACCACTCTACATATCAGGGATTCTCATTATGATTTTTACAGGTGCGGTCATCCTTGGAGGCGTTCGTTCCATCGGGAAAGTGGTCAGTTACTTCGTCCCCGTCATGATTGCCTTCTACTTAGGTAGCGGTCTCATCATTATGGTGATGAATTACTCACTGATTCCGGATGCGTTCGCACTCATCTTCAGCAGTACGTTTAGTGCAGAAGCAATCGGTGGAGGGGCCATCGGAGCTGCCATTCGATACGGGGTGGCACGTGGTGTCTTCTCGAACGAAGCAGGTCTTGGCTCTGCTCCGATCGCAGCAGCGGCAGCGAAAACAGATATGCCGGGTCGTCAGGCGCTCGTCTCGATGACTCAAGTCTTCTTGGACACGCTTGTCGTCTGTTCGGTGACAGGGTTGACACTCGTCATGGGTGGTCAAATCGGGACAGGACTTAAAGGGGTCGAATTGACTTCAGCTACATTTGAACTGTTCCTCGGACCAGCCGGCGGTTATATTGTCACAATCGGGCTCGTTTTGTTCGCCTATTCGACCGTGCTCGGTTGGTCGTATTACGGCGAACGCTCCATCCATTACTTGTTCGGACAAAAGTCGATTCTTCCCTACCGGATTGCTTTTGTACTCGTCGCGGGACTCGGTGCCATGACGACGAACTTGAACTTGGTATGGGCGTTATCGGATGTCTTCAACGGCTTGATGGCCATCCCGAACTTGATTGGTCTCTTGTTCTTGTCGGGTGTTGTCATTGCCGAGACGAAGCGTTTCAACCAGCAGCTTGAAACTGAAAATCGAAGAGTTTCCTAAACAAAGGACGCCATCCTTATGAATCAGAGGGTGGCGTCTTTTGTTTTGCTTCTAATTCATCGAGTCGTGCTTTTTGTAAATGATCAAACACTTTTGTGATAAAGCCAACCATGATGCCCACCCCGGTCAATACATATCCGATTGTGAATATTTTTCCGATGTCGGTCTGAGGGGCAAAATCACCATATCCGATGGTAGTCAGGGTGATGACACTGAAGTAAAGTGCGTCCAACCAACGCATCTCCTCGAACCGGGTGTAAAAAAAGTGTACCGGAGAGGACGGTAAGGAAGGCAAGACTGAATAAGACTTGGAACTCAGGGTCACGGAGACCACGCCAGACTCCGCTGGCAATCTGGCGCAACGTCAGTAAGAACGGTAACACGTCACTCGTCCTTTCAATATTAGGTTTGTTCTCTAACGACAGGGGAACATCCTCTATAGTTCGAAAAAAGAGAAAGGGTGAGTTGGATGGGGAAAGTCATACCGAAACAAGAAGGTCTCGACCATAGTGTCGATTTTTTACGGGAAGGATATTTGTTTGTCGCGAATCGTCGCAAAAGTTTTCAATCAAATATCTTTGAAACACGTTTGCTCGGGGAGCGCGTGATTTGTCTTGGGGGCGAAGAGGCGGCAGAGGTGTTCTATGATGCAGACAAATTCATGCGTCAGAATGCGGCGCCAAAACGTCTATTGAAAACCTTGTTTGGAGAAGATGGGGTCCAAACACTAGATGGTGCGGCACATACGCATCGAAAACAGATGTTCATGTCATTGATGACAAAAGAAAACATAGATCGATTGCTCCGCTTGACATATCGAGAGTGGAACCGGATTGAACAAATGGGAGAGGAGGTCGTCTTATACGATATTGCGCAACAAGTGTTGATGAAGGCCGTATGTGAATGGTCGGGAGTTCCACTTGCGAAAGAAGAAGTTGGGAAGCGCACTGAAGAGATGAGGTTATTATTTGAATCGGGTACGTCTCTTGGTCCCACGTATTTACAAGGTCGGAAGGCACGAAGTTCCGCTGAAGCCTGGATTCGTCAGACGGTAAAAGAAGTGCGGTCGAATCGATTATTGCCGAACGAACATACGGCGCTGTACGAATTTTCGTGGCACCGGGATGAATCCGGAGAGTTATTACCTGAAGACGTCGTGGCGGTCGAAGTATTGAACATTTTACGCCCGACTGTCGCAATCTCGGTGTATGTCCTCTTCACTGTCTTAGCTTTACATCAGTTCCCGGATGTAAAAGAGCAGGTAGAGCGGGGAGAGGTCTCGAAAACAGAATTTGTCCAGGAAGTGAGACGGTTTTATCCATTTTTCCCTGTAGCGGCAGCTCGTGTCAAAACCGATTTTGAATGGGACGGCTATGCATTTTCGGAAGGGACGCTGACGCTTCTTGATTTGTACGGTACGAATCATGACTCCTCTATTTGGACGGAGCCGGATCGATTCGATCCCTCTCGTTTCAAAGATTGGAACGAGAGTCCGTTTAACTTTATTCCGCAAGGTGGGGGAGATGTAGATTTTGGACATCGATGTGCCGGTGAACATGTGACCATTGCAATTCTCGAACAAGTCATCGAGTTGTTTACTAAGGAATACGCCTACACAGTCCCGCCTCAAGACTTGAGCTATAGTTTTGTAGACATGCCGAGTCTGCCAAAAAGTAAATTGCGTTTGACTCACCTGACTCGAAATCAATAAAAAATCGCCTACTCGATGGGAGTAGGCGATTTTGAATTTACTTTGTTTGCAAATTTAGGCGTTTGGAGATAGGGCGAATGGAGACCGATGAATCAATCATTCGATTGTCCCGTTTCGGTTCATCGGTACATTCAATCTGCCAGTCGGTGTCATGAAGCTCTTTTAGTCCGACGGCGATGTCGTATAGGGAATAGTTTGCATTTCCGTTTAACTGATAGATGCCCGGTCCACGTTTAGTCAAAATTTCAAATAGCGCGTCTGCCGTGTCTGCTAAAAATGAACATGATGGATACCAATGCTCACTCGCTTGGATGACCCCTCGTTGCTTCATCTCGTTCGTAAAATAGTCCATCATATTATTCGATCCGGCCTCATCCCCGATTTGCCATCCGAGACGAACGATTTGAGCACCAGGATTGGCGTTCATAATCGCACGTTCGCACTCACGCTTATACTTTCCATAGTCATCCTCGGCATCTGGTAGCGTATCTGGGGAAATCGGTCCGGTCACTTCATCTGAAAAAATTGAAACCGTGCTCGTGAACAGGAAAGGGATTTTCGCCTCACCACATAAACGAGCGAGCGTCTCGGCCCACTCCACCGCGCCCATACCGATATGTAAAAAGTAGTTCGGTCGGATGCGCTCGATGAATTCTCGCATTTCCTCTTCGTTTGTCGTGGACACTTGCTCGCGATTCCACGCAATCCCTTCAATTCCGTGGCGCTGTAACGTTTCGGCAACGACGGGTGCCACTGTACCGTTCATTCCTGTAAGAATAGCTTTCATTTCGGTTCGCCCCTTTCACTCTATATGATGCCACAAAACGAGTGTGGACAAACAATCGGTGTGCCGGGCTATGCTAGACTGGATGATGGAGGGATCAATCATGAATATTCGACAAGCAACCAAACAAGATAGTAAACAAATTGCACCACTCATGTATCAAGCGATCCATGAGATTGCGTACACATTGACGGCATCAACGGATACACCTGAGGTATTGGAGCGACTAGCGATGTGGGTAGAGAAACCAAATAATCGCTTGAGTCACGAAAACATCTGGGTGGCGGATTTTGAAGGAGAAGTTGCCGGAATGATCATCTCGTATCGTGGGGATAAGGCAGAAGAATTGGATCGACCGATTCGAGAATGGTTGACGGCGCATGGAAGTGGAGAAGAGGTGGACGTTGAAACGGAAGGTTATGTCCAATACATTGATTCACTGGCTGTCGCAGAGGCGTATGGAGGTCGTGGGATCGGGACGAAGTTAATCGAACACGTTTGTCTCGTTGCGAAAGAACGCGGTGTGCCCGCCGTCACATTGAACGTGGATCAAGAAAATCCTGCGGCGCATCGCTTATACACACGTCTCGGCTTCCGTAAGGAAAAAGAAATCAACATTTCTGGGGCGAGATTTGACTATATGATCAAAGAAATCAATTCGACTCCTTTCTCAGTCTAAAAGCGGATGCGCAAACTTCTTTTCTCGACTATACTAAGTGCTTGAGGAAAGATATACGTAAAGGAGATACATTATGGAGTGGAAGAACATTTGGCGAGGGATGGCCATGGGGACGAGTGATTTAATCCCTGGTGTAAGCGGCGGTACCATTGCAGTCATTTTAGGCATCTACGATCAACTCATCGAAGCGATTAGCGGCGTATTTAGCCGATATTGGAAAAAATATATCGGGTTCTTGATTCCATTGGCAATTGGAATGGGGACAGCCATTATCGCATTGAGTCGAGTTATCGAATACTTATTGCTGGAGTATTATGCACCGACACAATTTTTCTTTATCGGATTGATTTTAGGGATTATTCCACTTCTATTCGTGGAATTTAAATCACGCGCATCGATTCGTCCGGTTCATGTTATTGCTATGGTTGTCGCAACGATACTCGTTGCGAGTATGGCATTCTTGAATCCGGTTGATTCGTCTATTATGACGGACGTGACGTTCGGGACGGCGCTTCTCTTATTCTTCTCTGGGTGGTTGGGCAGCATGGCCATGTTGCTTCCTGGAATTAGCGGTTCATTCGTCTTGTTGTTAATTGGCGTTTATCCAACCGTCATCAGCGCCATCTCAAACTTCAATCTGTTGATTATTGGGATTGTCGGTGCTGGAGTGGCCGTCGGCTTTATTGTAAGTAGTAAAGTCATTCGTTACTTGTTGGCGAATTTCCCGGGAATGACGTTCTCCGTCATCATCGGATTGGTCATTGGCTCACTCGCCGTCGTGTTTCCGGGTGTACCAGCTTCTGGAGCCATGTGGATACTCAGTATCGTCGCATTCATCGCGGGGGTCATCGTCGTCCGATTACTCAGCAAATATTCTGTCTAAATGAAAAAGGAGTCCAGCGATGAGCCGGACTCCTTTTTAATAGATGAAGGGGAAGAGGCGCTTGCGCGTCTTCGACCAGGATTGGTAAGACTGACCGAAATGGCGAATGAGCATACCTTCCTCGATTCGAATGCGGTACAGTAACGCAAGCGAGGTGAGACCCGCGCCAATCAGTGCGATCCCCCAATGAATAAAGTAGAGCGAGAATCCGAACGTAATCAATAACAACCCTGTGTAAAGAGGGTGGCGTAAGTAACGATACGGTCCCGAGCTGACGAGTTCGTCTTCCGGTCGGACGACGACATGTCGTGTGAATTGATGACGTAAATGTAAAATCCCCCAATAACGTAACGACACGCCGGCTATGTAAAAAGTAAGTCCGATGATTCGTTGAACTGTCGAAGGCTGTGATTCGAAAACAAGCGAAGAGATCATAGACAACACGAAGACGCCAATCATCGTCGTCGCTACAAAGTAAAAGCTCTTCCGCTCGACAGCCCCGTCTGTTGCCTCTTTTCGGTTACGAAATCGCCACGTCTCAACTAGCCAAAAAAATGATACGACGATTAATAGGACATCCATCCAATTCATCACGCACATCCTCCCTTTTAATTCATGTTTCATTACCCGACCTACGCATAAGAAAAACCAAATCCATCAGGACGATATTCGAAAAAAATTGTCAAAGTGACCAAAACAGGTTATCATCTAATGAGAATGATTATCATTTTTACGTATATAGAGAGGAAGGGTGCGACGATGAACGAGGAAGTATTCGACGTGACGATTATCGGTGGGGGACCGGCTGGATTGTATGCCGCTTTTTACAGCGGTTTACGAGGTATGAAGACGAAAATTATCGAATTTCAACCTTTTTTAGGCGGGAAAGTACATGTCTATCCAGAGAAAATGGTTTGGGATGTAGGTGGTCTCCTACCGACGACTGGGGCAAAACTGATCGACCAACTCGTCGAGCAAGGTCTCACCTTCTCTCCGACGGTCCTTCTTGGCGAGAAGGTGGAGTCGATCTCTAAGCGTTCAGACGATTTGTTCGGGATCGACACGACGAACGGTCATCACATTTCCAAAACCGTCATCGTTGCGACAGGAAGCGGGATCCTCAAACCGCATAAGGTTGAAGTGAGCGGGGCGGAGCGGTTCGAATTGTCGAACCTCCATTACACGGTTAAATCACTTGAACGCTTTAAAGGAAAGCGCGTCTTGATATCGGGTGGCGGCAATAGTGCAGTCGATTGGGCGAATGCGCTCGAGCCGATTGCAGAGCAGGTCGTGCTGACGTATCGAAAAGAAGAACTCAGTGGACATGAAGCACAAGTTGAAAAAATTAAACAGGGTCGAGTCGACTGTTGCCCACGATCAAAAGTGACGGATTTGATTTCTCACGATGGGAAATCGATTCAACAAGTTCTTTTGACTCATGTCGAAACAGGAGAGACGAGCGTAATCGAGGTCGATGAAGTGGTCATCAATCACGGATATGAACAAGACGCGGAGTTGCTTCGGAACAGCGAATTGCAGGTCGAGATGAAGGATGGGTTTTATGTGAAAGGGAATTCAGGTAGCGAGTCATCCATACCGGGATTGTACGCTGCCGGTGATATTCTCACGCATGAAGGGAAAGTACATCTCATCGCTGGAGCGTTTCAAGATGCTGCGAATGCGGTGAACCGGGCCAAAACATACATTGACCCGAATGCGAATGCTACCGCAATGGTGTCCTCTCATAATGAACGGTTAAAAGAGAAGAATCGTCAAATCATAGAAGAAACCATGATGAAGCAGTAAGAGGACCACTCTTACTGCTTTTCTCTAGGATAATCACAAAGCTCGGTAATCACACCGCCTGAATGACGCGGGTCCATGTAGATTAAGCGTCTACCTTTCACGGTCGTACGCAGCGTGTCTTCTAAAAAGGTGATGCCATTTTGTTTGTGAGCGGCCATCGCTTCGTCCAAATCGTCGACACGATAGGCGATATGATGAACACCCTTCCCTCGAGCTTTCATGAACCGGGCAATCGGACTCGTCTTACTAGTCGGACGCAACAATTCGATGACATCCTCTCCAATATGAATGACGGCCAATTCGGTCTCGACCCCGATGGCCGTGTTCGTATAGCGGTCCACGAGTTTTCCTCCTAAGACCGTCGTGTAAAATGTGATCGCCTCGTCTAAGTCTCGAACGGCAATCCCAGTATGATCGATATGCATGTACATTCCTCCTTCTGCTTCAGTTTGCCTAAAGTTGAACAAAATGTCACTTCACAACGTTTCAAGCCTATCCGATATAATAGGAGAGGGAGGGACAGCGAAATGAACGGAAAAATCACGATGGGTTTGGTGGGCACTTTCGCCTTTGTATCATTTGTGTTTGGACTCTCGCTTGCGACGTTTGTCGACTATCGCATCAATGAAGAACAGGTTGTCCTTGAACGATTAACGACCCATAAACAGATTGGTCCGACCGAGTTGCTGTCTACCGAGGTCGACTTTCATTTAAATGGGTCGAATTATGCGATTCGTTTTAAAGATGAACCAAATATTACGTATTGGTTTAACGTCGTCGATCGCAAAATTAAGTTCGATCGGATTGAATCGCTCGATTTGAGAGACACGGGGCTTCGGACAGAACTGTTTGAAGCGATGCCGCCTCTAGCGATGGAGTCGACTACTGCTGCAGAATAAAAGACGTCGAATGAACAACTTTTTCCTTTGAGAAAGAGTTGGTTTGCTCGACGTCTTTTGATTGTTTAGGAATAAATCGGGGTCGGTGGTGCCTGTAGTATGTACGTATAACGACAAATACTCGAGATTTGGGCGCCGTGACGACGAAGTGTATAACTCAAATCAGGTTGCAAACTTGTTGCTGAAATATGTGCCTCTTCAATGTATCGGAACATGTAGAAAAATTTTTGTTGAAGGAATGAAATAGCTTCCCGCAATAAAGTCTCGTCACAGTCAACGTGCATCTCTTGTATTGAAATATGGTACATATGTAAGCGTACTTTCATGATTCCAATCACTTGTCGGTTCCACTTCACGGAATAGAACAATGTTTGCTGGCGAACTTCTCGTGCGAATTGTTCATCTGTCATCGACATGGCACTCGGAAGGAGATGACAATGCTCATTTCGAAATGTGAGCCAATCGGCTCTTCTTGAATAGTCCACTAATTCGAGTATCCAATCGCTATGAGTTGCTTTCTCACATGGGATGAACGGTAGATGATACGTTTTCGTTTGATGGAATACTTGAAATCCTGCTGCTTCATATATTCGAAGCTTATCTTGATTTTGATAGTCTTCCTCCTGAAGATAGTACGTGATCGGGTACGTCGTTTCTCGACTTCGTACATAGATCAAACGGTGAAGTAGTCCGCGAAAGACGTGACGATCACCATATGTGGCTTGAGAGAGGCGAATGGCATGATCCGTTTCAAGCTGTTCGTCGTTTGCGACGATTGAAGCGAGTGGGGTATCTCGATTGAGTGCGACGTAGACGTGATGATGCGAGGGAAGGGAGAGAAGCAAAGGGGCCTTGCTTAAAGGATATAGCGACTGAATGGAAATACGCTCATGTAACGGTAATTGCCTGCATTCTACAAAACGTAGCGCTCGTTTCACGAAGAATCCTTCTTTCTTTATCAAATGATAAGTACAAATAAATTGTAAGCGCTATCTTGTATCGTGGGGTGTGGCAGTATGATGAAAACTGACTCGAGAAAAAATCAATTACGTCAGAAAAAGGTTCGAGTAAAATAGAACATATCCGCCCAATACGATGAAATGGATTTCGTTTCATCGTTCATCTGTGAGATTCATCAAATGTCAGCGCAACGAACGGTTGAGACGTGCTATACTTAAACACAATGAAAACACGGAGTTGGAGTATATGATGAAATACATTTATCAACTGATTCTGGTTTCTGTGCTTTGGTTGACGGTAACACCGTCTGCAGCCATGGCCGAGACAGAACCGGTCGTCATTCATGAAAATATCATTGTCGAAGAAGATGTAGAAATTCATGAAGGATTTCAATCGCCGAATGAAATGGTGTATTTGTTCGTATTAATTGTGTTGTTATCTGTCATCGGACTTGGCATGATGAACACGATTGAATAACGTGAAAACGTTCACAAAAATGCAATAAGTGATTTGGTAACGGTTACAATCGTTCCCTTATACTTATATGTGTAGGAAGAAAGTTCTGCACCAACTTTCTGTCCTCCTTTTCAAATGAACACCCCTCGTTCATATCATGTATTGGAGTCAATCGATCCCATCGATTGACTCCCTTTTTTTTAAAATCGGATTCGCTTTTCTTTAGCAATTCGTTTTAAGCGCTTCGTCTCACTAGTGTGTCCGTGACTCTCTAAAAAGTCGACATATACCCGAAATGGTTCGGAGCGATGAGAAAAGAATGGGATATATTCAGAGAACAATTTTTGTTCCGCTTCTTTCAAATTCCCTTCAGCGACGAGAAGGCGGAGTTCTAACATTTTAAGCGCTTGATAGTTTTCGAGCGCGGTATCCTCTGTTTGGGACTTCTCTAACATCCGATCGCAAAGTTTTAAGAGACGGGAGTGAAGGAGTTTTCTTGTATTGGCATGACTGTGTTCGATGGGTAGCGTTGAGAGTAAATCAATTCGTGTAGAATCAACATCTTTTGGCACGTAGAGTGCGGTGTATAGGGCGCGGTCAATCCAAACGGTATCAATCGGGGCATCGAGCTGATAGTAGTGAATGAGTTGCTTGAGCATGGTGACTTGTGAAATTTTTAAAAGGCGAAACGGGTCACTCGTAGAGAAGAGCGGTTCTTCGCCAGCTGATGTAGAGAGGAGGTAAAACATTTCTTCATACATCGTACGTGCTTCTGTGTATTCCTCGGCGTAATGTGCTAAATCGCGAATGATTTTTTTAGCATGAATGTACCAATTTTTTTGGTCGCGTTCTGACATGACTTGATTCGGACGAATGTACAAATGTTCGTACGCAGAATCAACAAACCGTTCAGCCAAGGTGATGGTTTGCGAGAGCGAATGTCGCTCTTCAGAATTTTTTTTCTCTTTATAGCGCGTGAATTGGCTGATCATAAAATCAAAATCTTGATCATCAATCACATCTTTAGGAGTATGACGGTACATTTCGACGAGCAAATCGCGTAACGTCGCCTCGCCATACTGCTCTAACAATACGCGTAACTTTCCGATGCGCATCAGCTCTCCTCCTTTCAGTCAAACTTTTCGTAGGCAATCTCGATTTGGGCAGAAACCAATTATTATTCCTTTCCCGCTTTTCATCTGAAACAACCATTCGCTCTCATGCTTAAGACGGATTTTCGTAAGAAACGTTGTCAGATGATGGCTGGTTCGGGATAATAGAGAAAAATTGATAAAGTTGAGGATCATAATGATGAAAGATGAACAACATTTATCGCGTGTCGAACGTAGAAAGCGCGAATTAGAACAACAAGAAATCGAATCGTCTCGTGTGGACCATGGTCAAGCGGACGAGCCCTCTATACATGCACAATCTGAACAACAGCGTGAACGGGTAACACGCCAATCAGAACATCCCTTTTTAAACGAACAAACCCAAGAATCGCCAAGGACAAAAAATGGGACGGCAAAGTCAAGTCGGAAACGACTGCCCCGGGTTTCATTATTTTCGAAACGGAAACCATCTCGACCAAAATCTCGACAGACGACGAAACCATCAACACCGTCTACCCCTGCTAAACGAGAAATGGATCATGCGTCTAAACAACCAACGAAACGAAAGCGTAAATGGAAAGGGAAAGCTGTCCTTTTCCTACTTGCGATGCTACTGATTGTTGGATATTTTGCGACTGCTCCATTCACATTCCTCATTATGGGGAGCGATGCGCGGGTAGGGGAATCGTTGTCAGGATCTCGTACAGACTCCCTGCAGTTGATGGAGTTCGTACCACGTTCTGGGACTGTTCAGAACGTATCGATTCCACGTGATACGTATACAGCGATTCCATGTGAACCTGAACGGGAAGGTGACAAAATTACGCATGCGTTCGCGTTCGGCGGCGCAGAGTGTACGATTGGTGCCGTGGAAGGGCTAACCGATGCCTCAGTCGATGGACAAGTCGTCATCACGTTCGAATCGTTCATGGAATTGATTGATTTGATTGGTGGGGTGAATGTCACGGCGACGCATTCGTTTAGCGAGAAAGGGTTCAACCAGACGTATGAGTATACAGAAGGTGTTTCCTATGCAATGGATGGAGACATGGCCTTGGCGTATGCGAGACACCGTAAATCGGATACAGACGGAGCGCGTTCGAATCGTCAAACGGAGGTCATGACAGCTGTCGCTGAAAAGCTGGCAAGCCCTTCAGGTTGGACAAAAATTCCGGCGACGTACCGCTTCATGAAAGAAGAAATGGGACTTGAGATGAACGTCTTGCAAATGGCATCTGTCGGATTGACGATGATTTCGAATCCTGAGGTAAATAAGATGCAAGTCGAGGGTCAAGATGCTTATATCAATAACGTGTATTACTATGAACCGTTAGAAGAGAGCGTGCAGGCGATTCGAGACGCCCTTGATTTATCTGTCTGGGGTACTGTCAGATAATTTTAAGAAAAGGGTTTGATTCTGACTTGAAAGAGGAAATTTAAACAAATGAACTACTCTTTTGAGGAGGGAAATTTGAATGAAAGTTTTAGTCATTGGAGCAACAGGAAAGATCGGGAAACGTGTATTGAAAAGCCTGGCGAAAACCCATCAAGTGACCGCTTTAATTCGTTATCCTGAACTACAAGCAGAGTACGAGAAAATGGGTGCACACGTATTGACGGTTGATGTCGAGACAGAACTCGAGAAGAAAGTACATGAGGCGACAAGTGGACAAGATGCCGTTATTATCGCGGCAACTGCTGGCGCGGATGGTTCGAGCACTGAAATTGAACTGCTTGACCGAAACGTTGCGATGAATGCCATCGATGCCGCTAAGAAAGAACGGGTACGTCATGTTGTCTTACTCAGTGCCTATGGCGCTGATCAACCGAACGCTGCACCGAAAGAACTCTTTAACTTTCTGTCAGCTAACAATGCCGCTGACGAGTATATCGAACATAGCGGTTTGAACTATACGATCATTTGCCCAGTGACCATTGTTGATGAACCGAGTAAAGGTTCAATCGAAGCATCAGAGGACTTGAGTGATGCGGATGGTGCGACGATTTCCGAAACCGATGTCGCGACTGTCATCGCAGCGTCTCTCGACAACCGAGGTCTGTACGGTCGCCGAATCGAAATCAAGTCTGGTAGCACACCGATTAATGAAGCGCTCGACTTTGAAGGGCGTGGAGAGGTTGCGAACGGCGGAAGAACGACATTACGTCGACCACAACGATCATAATGAGTTGAGGAGAAGATGATATGGAACGGAAACTTTATAAAGACCCAAACAATAAAATGATTGCCGGTGTTTGTTCAGGGCTTGGAAACTATCTAGGGGTGGACGTCACCATTATGCGAGTCCTATTCGTGGCGATGGCGCTTCTCGGTGGCCCGGGACTCCTCATTTATATCATTCTGGCACTCATCATGAAAAAGCCGGTGTCAGAATATGAAGCCGAACAAGACGATCGCTTCTAAATCAAAAATCAATCCGACAAGACGTCGGATTGATTTTTTAGTTTTCCATATATAATGTATAACTCGCTTCGAACGTTTCGTTTGGTGGGAGGAGTTGGATCCCTTCTTTGTGTAGGAAATCTTTTCGATGGCCTTTATAATCCGCATGTCCGAACCAAGGTTCCAAACAGACGAACGGAGCGTCTTTCTGCGGCGGAGACCAGATGCCGAAATGCGTGAAAGAGGGACTCTCCATCACGATGGCTGCGCCGGTTGGTTGATGTCGGAGTGCAGCATACTCAATTTTCTCAAAAATGAGTGCATCGTCGTCAAATAACGACCGAGTGAGGGGGATATACTGACGTTCTCCGAGTGGTTGATACGCGCCTGTTAAATAAGGGCCCTCGAGCAAATAGCGATCGAGGGAGCGGATTTCGCCGAAATCGATCACGTAGTCTTCAAATGTCCCGCCCATGAACGGAATATTGAATGCAGGATGACCACCGATGCTAAACGGTAACGTCGTTTCGCCCGGGTTATGGACGCGATACGTCACAATCACTTCTTCGCCCACAAGTTGATAGGACACGGTCAGTGTGAATGGGAATGGATAGTGTTGACGTGATTCCGATGTATCGTTCAATGTGAAGCGGACCGACGTGGCAGTCGAAGATTCGATTTCGAACATCGCGTCCCGAGCGAATCCGTGTTGACTCATCGTATAGGTGTTTCCCTCATATACATATTGATCATCGAGCAATCGACCGACAATCGGGAAGAGGATCGGGGCTTGTCGTCCCCAATAGGTCGGGTCCCCTTGCCATAAGAGTTCAGTTCCGGATACTTTCCAACTCGTCATCTCAGCACCTTGTGCCTTTAAGGTTATCTGTATTTTCTCGTTTTGAAGTTGCACAATCCATACGCTCCTTTACGGGTTTATGATAAGTTAAGTGTAGAAATCTTAAGTAAAACAAACAAGGGGTAAATGATGCGCTTACAAAGAATTGGTATTGGAACGCTGATCCTTCTATTGATTGCTGGCCTCGCATATAAAGGCTACGAGGAATATATGATGACACAAAAGAAAGAAGAAGCGGTTCCGATCGTCCAAAATGAATCGGTATTAGGAGGACTTGAAGTGGGGCAACAAGCCCCGGACTTCACTTTGAATACGTTAGATGAGGAGAATTTGACCCTTTCTGAGTTCCAAGGACAGCCGGTCGTCATTAACTTCTGGGCCTCTTGGTGTCCGCCATGCCGGGATGAGTTTCCTGAACTCGTATCGTTTGAAGAAGCGACAGGCATCCCAGTACTTGGTGTGAACGTCACCAAAAATGAGCGACGAGGAAAAGAGGACGTGGAGGCATTCCTAGATGAGTATCCCGTTGATTTTCCGATTTTGCTAGATGAAGAGGCCGCTGTCGAGCAACAATATCGAGTTGTCGCATTACCGACGACGTACGTTCTAGATGCAAAAGGGATCATCATGGCGAAAAAAACGGGTCCGGTAGACGAGGCGTGGCTTCAGCAACAAATCGACGACATCTCAGAATGATTCAATCGAAAAAAAGCTGAACGAGCTGCCCGGTTAGAGAGGGCAGACCGTTCAGCTTTTATAGTGTTGCTTGATCAATGCGTCAAAGTTAGGGGTCATATCTTCTTCAAGATAGTAATGATGGTTGTCTCGAATGATTGTATCACCAACACGTGCTTCGGATGGTAGGAATCGTCTAGGGATGAAACTTGAGCCGTTGTTCCATCTCAACACGGCATATTTTCCCTCGATTCGTACCAATGTACCGTACTTAATCATACCTCTTCCTCCTCGACGAGCAGCTTCTGTCTCTTTTTATCCTTACATCATGTATTCCCAAATTCCACAAAAGCTACACATCTTTACACGTGTCTGTCTAATCACTATAGGGACGTTGTATCAAAAAACGATAGAGGTTAAATGCGGGAAATGTGAAGAAAGTTTGAAGAAAACGCTTTCTTTTTTTGAAATGGTCTTTTATAATGAAACCACGGGGTGATTATGACGAAACTGTGAACAATGGGGGGATGGTCATGTTTTCTTCTGCAATGATTGGGTTACTCGCTCTGACGGGAGTAACGATCTATGGGGTTGACCGTATGTTCACGGTCCGCTCAGAACGCGTCACAAAGAAATAGGTCTACATAGGGGGAAATCGCAACGTCTTGGGGAGACGTTGCGATTTTTTTATATATCTTGTTGTCGAGACCGGCGATCGGTCTCTTTTTGTTCCACCATCTTTCGATTCCGTTCATGAACACGGTCAAAAAAGGCGTGCTTTGGCCATGCAGGAGACCAGTGGCGTTCTTCAGGGAGTGCCAAGATATACTCTTCCGCCGCACTCAATCGCTCAATCATGTGACTTCGGTTGTCGCACAAGTCACCGTGACCTGGTACGAACCAACGAATCTCATGTTCGTAGATGAGTGATTGTATGGTTTGTAGCGTATCAAGATAGGCGGTTGGGTCGTGTTCGATAAACGGTGGCTCGACATTAGACCCATAATCTCCACAAACGAGAAGATTCATGGATTCGATGAGAACCGACATATGTGTCGCGTCATGGCCCGGTGTAGAGAGGAAGGTCACGGGCACTGAACCGATTAAAAGCGTTTGATCGGGTTGGATGACCAGGTCGATGTCCGGTTTTTGAATCGGGTGATCAATATAATATTGTTCATAAAACTTGCGAATCTCATTTAATTGGTCAGATGAGTCGGCATCGACGAAAGCCTGTGAGGCAATCGTGGTGGCATCTGCAAAGCCGTAAGCTCCGATGATGTGGTCAAAATGATGATGTGTGAAGATGACATAAAGCGGCCGATTCCGACGGTGTAATTCGATGTCACGACGGATTGTCGCAATTTCTTCCGGGAGCCAGGTCGGGTCAATCAACAAAAGGGCATCTGGTGTATCGATGAGGGTCGATGTCGTTCGCATCAACGCGCTTTCGTATACGGTAAAAGATTGCAGCTTCGCTTGAATCAATGTAGTTCCTCCTTGTCTGTATGGATTCAATCACTCTTTTCCCCAAAACAATAGACGGAACAACAAAAAAGCAGAAAGTCGTGTGACTTTCTGCTTTTGCAAGGTCTCAACCGTGCAGTGTATGTGTGCGAGATCCTCTCGCGTATATGTCGATATTGGAGCGGGTGAAGAGAATCGAACTCTCGTCATCAGCTTGGAAGGCTGAGGTTTTACCATTAAACTACACCCGCATCAAAGAAAAAATATGGAGCGGGTGAAGGGAATCGAACCCTCGTCATCAGCTTGGAAGGCTGAGGTTTTACCATTAAACTACACCCGCGAAACGTATTAACTCTTAACGTTACTTTGATATAATAGCATATACGATGGAATTTGCAAACCCTTTTTTAAAAAACTTTTTAGGTTGCAGAATCCTATTCACAACGCAGATAATAGAAAAAAGGGGAGAAATGAAATATGAGTGAGCGAAAATCATATTTACGACTGATGGGTGAAGGGTTTCGAATGTTGAAACAATCGAAACAAACGAACACGACGGTGTCTCTCCGAAGTTGGACGTTTTCGATCCATCATGAACAAGAATGGCAGGTTGTGTTACGAACGAATCGAATCAAGTGGGTCGGATTACCAAGTATGACGTTTGAGATTCATCCGGATATGATTCAAATAGGAGATCTTCGAGTCACCCGTCACGCACAATCGAACGAAGTACGTTTGACAATCGATGAAGAATGGGGATTGGAAAATAAGGTTGTTTGTGACAACCTAGAATGGGAAACGTTCGTCGATGCGCTCAAACAAGTGAAGGGGGAGTAAGCGTGAGTGGAGAGAGGTTGTATCGGATGGAAGCCGAGGCTCGAGGGAGTGCTTGGCGTGCCCGGGTTCTAACAGGAATTCAACGATTTCGATTTTATAAAGGGGAATTGCTTGCACCGACAAACCGACCGTATGTCGTGCTGAGCATCTCGCAAGATGAAGGAGCCCTGCCAGATTTAATTGAGACCGATATGGGTATCCTCTTGATCCATGAGCGGGTGGGACCTATCTTTATGAATGTCTGTCCGTATGACGTTCAGCTCGTTCGTGTCGAGCTTCATACGAGTACCGGGAAAACCGATCGTTACTGTGCGCTGAACGTCCTCCGTCGCTTTGAAATCGAATACCTTGAACATTCGAACGAATATCGTCCGCTGAGTGCGGATCGACTCTATTTCCTATCCAATCAAACTGTCCGCATGAACTTATTTGGACATATGATCGCCCAAGACGTAAATAGCCAACGTCTATACGTGACCGAACGCTTGAAGTACGCGCTTCAAGCTAAAATGGTCACAGGGCTGGCATTCAAGCAAGTAAAGGAGAAAACAGCATGAAAGAGTACGAAATTGATGGGTGGTTCCGCCTGACGTATCCGGAACATTATGAATACAGCGAAGAGGAAGACTATGTGAGTTTTTACTCGACAGAAGCGGATGCGCAAGGGACGCTTCAAATCTCAATCTATGAATCAGAAGATTCGCAAGAACCAAAACAATCCGCTATGAGCGAATTGAATACGTTCTTAGGCGAATTCCCGATTGATGTGAAGATTGCTCCAAGTGTCACGACTGAAACGAGTGATATGACAACGGCCTACGCAAGTGGGATTGAAGATGGGATGCATTTAGATGTATGGTCCTTGACCGACGGGAAACGGCTTTTATTCTTAACTTATGTAGCCGATCAAGTGACCGATGAAAAGATGGAGATTGAATCGATCATCGATTCAATCGAGTGGACATAAAAGGAGACACGACGCCAACGAGGCGCGTGTCTCCTTTTGTTACTGATATTTTGGTACATCGAAGTTGAGTGTGTAAGCATCAAGTGATTGATAGATATTATAGATGCTTGTCGTTTGTTTTGCGGCCCATCCGATATCCGTTGCATATTGGTGCGTTCCTGGTGAAGAAGGATTGAAGCGCATCTTATACAGCGTATTTTGTTTATATGTCGGGTGATTGATATAGCTAGCCCCAATCCAGTAAGCTCCTCCGATAATCGCTTCTTTAGGAGAGAACCACTTTTGTTGGAAGGCGTATTTGGCGCCGTTTCCAAGAGGGTTGCTATCTGTTGCTTGAATACCGTACATATTATAGACGGTTGCGGCAACAGGACGTTCCGGATAAATCCGATTCCCACTCGAGTTGATTAATGCATTCCCATCTTTATCGACAGGAACTCCTTTTGCGAGAAGGGATGTACCATGTCCAGTTTCAAGGATGGCATGCGAGAGAAGATACACTTCGTTCACGCCATACATACTAGCCGCATCAACGAATGCCTGACCTTGTCCGCTGAGCGTTCCTTTTGATGTGAGGACCTTGTTCAATGTTGTCGCAGTTGTCCCGGCGCTCTTCGATAAATCTAAGAATTGATAGAATGATCGAGAGTTTGCATCAATCTGGCTAGGATCGACGTATGGGAGAAGATCATCAACTGATGCACGACGCCAAGTGTTATCAAAGACTCGGATATTGTGTCCGGCCGGTCGTTTATACGAAATCGTATAGTAAGTGCCGGATTGACCTGTAATCGTAACGGTTTCACCAGTATTGATTTGACCGTACGCATGAGATGTTAAAATTGGACGGCTCAAAATGTTGGCGGTTCCGACGACTGAATTTGGTGTCACGTAACCGGTCATCGTGCCGTATTTTACTTTATACCAAACGGTTGACCCCGAAGTATAACGGTCAACGTATTGAATTGACGCACCATATGGAATGGTGACGAGCGAGGACGAGCTTGAAGAGGCTGTCATCTTCAAAGCGGTTCCTAACCCTGAGACAACAGTCATCTCAGATTTCACAATCTTTCCTGTCGATCCGTTGACACTTACCCAAGCACGAGGTAGGTAGGCTTCATCGTATCGATGTGCATCCGTTTGGGCGAATTGAGCCACTTGACGGTCTGCCATCTGACGAACTGTCATCGGATAACTCGTATACGAAACTTTTTTCGTGATGCCTGTCGCAGGTGGGGTCGTTGTGACAGGTACGACGTAATCGGTATGAATATAGTTGCCGCTATACGTCCCGCTCGTAAGAAGTGCCCATTTCGAACCGACAATCGGTTTGATGTTGACAATCGTTCCCGTACTTAACGTTCCGACTTTATTAGTCGTCGATGATGAATCAGGCGTAGAACGAACGTTGAGGGGCTCGTTCCCGTCTACATAGATGCGAACTTGGCGTTCTTCTTCATATTGTTCGTCTGACGGTGCTGTTTTCGAGAAGTAGTCCGCCGTCGCATAACCTGTGATCGGACCGTATTCGATTTTAAAGAATCGCTCCGTGAGACCAGGCTCCGACACTTGCTGAACTTTCGTACCGAACGGAATGATTGCAATCTTCACTTTTTCTGCATCCGAGCGGTTGTATAAAACGACGTCACGCGTTGTATAATAATCTGTTTTCACCACGACCTCTGGATCTTTCAATGAGAAGTGACTAGAACCCGCATATCCTGTTTTTCCGTCATAACGAATCTTGAACCAAGAGCTAGAAAGCCCGCTTTGCGAAAGTTGTTCTACTTTTGCACCGAATGGAATCGTCGCAACCTTTGTCGCTCCGGCTGCAGACGAACTATACATCGCAACATTTCGAATCGCAAAGTATGGTGTGATCGTCACTTCTTCAGGTGCCTTCGTAGAAAAATGGCGAGCGGCAGCGAAGCCGGTGACTCCATCATATTCAATTTTGAACCAAGAGTCCGATAAGTTGGCATCCGATACTTGGACGACTTTTGTCCCTTCTTGAATCGTGCGAAGACGAGCCGCTCCAGAAGCGGATGACTCATATAACACGAGGTCTCGAACGGCATAATAGGTTGTCTTGACGACGGCTTCAGGTTTTGATGTCGAGAAGTTACGCGCGGCCGCATAGCCGACCGTGTCCCCGTATTGCACCTTATACCAAGATGAACTCAATCCGTTCACGTATACACGCTTCACTTCTGCTCCGAGTGGGATTGTTGCAATTTTTGATGCACCAGTTCCTGAACCGTTGTAGAGCGCGACATTCTTCACTGCGTAATATGTCGTGACCACTTCTGGAGCAAGCGGAGTCGGTGTAAAGTTACGTGCCGGTGCATAACCGACGAGGGAACCGTATTCGATTTTGTACCAAGATCCCGTCGTTCCTAAAGATTCTAAGTATGTGACTTTCGCACCTTCTGGAATCGTAGCGATTTTCGATGCGCCAGTACCTGTCTTGTCATATAGAACGGCTGTCGTAGACGCGTAAAATGTAGGGCTCGTTTCGGTAAAGTATCGTGCCGCCACATATCCTGTATATGTACCAAATTGTACTTTATACCAAGATCCTGTAGCACCATGTGTTGAGACATGCGTTACGAGTGATCCTTTTGGAATGACCGTTTCGATGGAAGCAGACGTTGACATCGAAGAACGAAGATTAACGTTCATTTCAGCTACATATAATGAAGCAGATGAAGTAGACGCCGTTGTCATAGATGAGCCGATCGTCAAATACGTAGAAGAAACGTATCGTTTTTGACCTTCGAAGTTGATTTGTGCCCATTCATCGTTGACGGCGTATACGTCTACCGTCGTTCCTTCTGTTAACTTGCCAACGATTGAAGACGATGTCGATGATTCAGACCGTACATTTAAAATGGGTGTGTTGACTGTTCCTTCGGATGTTGCTGCGTATGATTGGAGAGGCGCAAGGGTGCTCAGAATCGTACCTGAGACGATGGTGGCAACCCCCAATCGTGAGAGTGTCGATTTCAATATGTTACCCCTTTCGGATGAAAAAACGTGATTAAAAGTGATTGCGGTCTAAGTATAACGTACTTAAAAATTGGAAAGAAGAAGCAGAATTTCAAAAAAGGTAAATGCTTAAAATATTTTTTCTAAAATCAGGTAAATGAAAAATCCCCTTATAAAAGGGGATTGAGTAAATTAATGGATTCTATTTTGCTTCATCCAAGTAAGAATATCTGACCACACTTGTTCACGGTGCGCTTCGCGAAGAATTTCATGTCGGGCATTGTCGTATGTGACGACTGCGAGTTCGACATCCGCATTTCGATACTTCTTAATGATTCCGTTCAATCCTTCACCATCATGCGTGACAGGATCGTCCACTCCGGCAACGAACAGAACTGGAAGGGACTTCGGATGTTCATGAATCCGTGCAGCCGTGGTGACATCTAAGGAAGCACGTGTCACTTCATGTAAAAAACCGAGGGAAGGCAGACCGCCACAGTTTGGGTCGGCGAGATAGGAGTCGACTTCGTCTGGAACACTTGAGAGCCAGTCACTATCCGTTCGAGCAGGTAAAAACTTAAGGTTGTAACGTCCGAACAAGAGGCGTTCAAAGAAATGTGATTGATGGGTGGCACCTTTCCGTTTCATGACGGTAGCGATTAAACGATGTCCCACTTCACCTGCGACCCCAGGATGTGGGGGCGGGGCGACGACAATCAATCCAGCCAAGGCATGCCCCATGATTTGACCGAGTCGACGAGCAAGCAGGGAACCGAAACTGTGACCTAACACATAAGTAGGGCGCCCATCCTCGTAACGGTCGATTAGATATCGAGCATCCTCGACAAGTTGCTGAAAGCCATCGCCAGGAGCAAGGTGTCCATAAGACTGTTGATCATGAGCGCTTGTACCTGCACCACGCAAGTCACACACAAATACGTCATATCCATTATCTGCCATAAACTGTGCAAACTCAATATATCTTTCGTGATGTTCGAGCATCCCATGAAACATGAATATTTTTCCAATCGATTGCTCTGCCTGAACGTGCATGACTTCTGTTTGATACCCGTCAGGATACGTCAACTGTGATACGATCATGTGTCATCCCCCTATTAGAAAAGGCCGATTGCTTTTCCAGATTCGTCAATTCCCATATTGAGAGCCGCTGGATGTTTCGGTAACCCTGGCATCGTTAACATGTTGCCAGTTAAGGCGACAAGGAATCCTGCTCCCACTGAAGGTTTTAATTCGCGAACGGTGATGGTGAATCCTTGTTGATAACCGAATTTTGAAGGGTCGTCTGAGAGGGAGAACGGTGTCTTCGCCATACAAATGGGAAGGTCCGACCAGCCGTTCGCCTGCACATCTTTCATTTGCTTTTGTGCTTTGGTGGTGAACACGACGTCTGCAGCACCGTATACTTCTCTCGCAATGGTTTTAATCTTTTGTTCAATTGAATCGGTCAACTCATATAGAGGCGTCAGTTTACTTTCGTTCGACTCGACGGCGTCAATGACTGCTTCGGCCAATTGTCGCCCCCCAAGCCCGCCGTTTGCCCACACTTCGCTGAGCGAAGCACGAATACCGTGTGCCGCACACCAATCAAGAACGGTTGCAAGTTCCTCTTCTGTATCTGAATTGAAACGGTTCAATGCGACGACCGTAGGCAGACCGAGTTTTTTCATCGTATCGATGTGTTTGGCGAGTAATTTTAATCCTTCGCCGACTGCACCGACATTCTCGATGTGAAGTTGATCTTTTGAAACGCCACCGTGCATTTTTAGAGCACGAACGGTTGCAACGAGTACGACCGCATCCGGATTCAAATCACCGACTCGAGATTTGATATGACAGAACTTTTCTGCCCCGAGGTCGGCACCGAACCCAGCTTCTGTCACCACATACTCCCCAAGCTTTAATGCAGTCTTCGTTGCGATCAATGAGTTGCATCCGTGCGCGATGTTTGCGAACGGTCCGCCGTGAACGAGTGCAGGCGTTTGTTCGAGCGTTTGGACGAGGTTCGGTTTAAAGGCTTCCTTCAACAGTAACGTCGCCGCCCCGGCCGCCCCGATTTGTTCTGCCGTGATTGGTTCTTTTTGATGGTCATAGGCGACTACGATTCGCTTGATGCGTTCTTCGAGGTCGTCCAATGAATCGGCCAGACAGAGAATCGCCATGATTTCCGAAGCGACGGTAATATCAAATCCGTCCTCACGAGGGACTCCGTGAGCAGGACCACCGAGACCGACCGTGACATGACGAAGTGCGCGGTCGTTTAAGTCAAGGACACGCTTCCAGACGATATGTCGGACATCGATCCCAAGGTCGTTTCCTTGATGCAAGTGATTGTCGATCATGGCACTGATCGTATTATGGGCCGATGTGATCGCATGCATATCACCTGTGAAGTGGAGGTTGATGTCTTCCATCGGGAGAACTTGACTGAAGCCACCACCAGCAGCGCCACCTTTTAGACCCATCGTCGGACCGAGTGAAGGTTCGCGCAGACAGACGATTGCTTGTTTATCCAACTGGTTCAACGCTTGTCCGAGCCCAACTGTCACCGTCGATTTTCCTTCACCAGCTGGTGTCGGATTGATCGCTGTGACGAGAACGAGTTTTCCGTCTTCCTGCGTTTTCACGCGTTCGAGGACATCATAAGAAAGTTTCGCTTTGTATTTTCCGTAAAGATCCAGGTCATCTTCGTGTAATCCGATTTTTGCTGCGATGTCTTTAATCGGCAAGGTTTTGGCTTGTTGGGCAATCGTAAGGTCAGATAATGGTTTCGTCGTTGTCATTCAAAAAGTCCCTCCGTTTGTCGAACGATATCTTTTTAATCTCTAAAAATCATTCGGGAATTTCGGACTAAAATATGAATCAAGGCAAAACATATTCAATCCGTTCGTAATATCATTGATTTTATCATAACTCATCACGCCTTCAAATTCATTCATTCCGTTCAATATTTTCCACCCATTCCGTCAAATGTATCCGTTTTCATAAAAGGTTTGACACGGTACATTGATAGTGGAGGCGATACACATGAATGAGACTACTAAACGGACGAAACGCAGAAGGAATTGGAAGAAACCTGCGAGTTTTATAGCATTTGTCGGACCTGCTTTTCTGGCATTTGTCGCAATCGTACTCATCCCATTTTTTAATGGCATTTACTATAGTTTCACTGACTGGAACGGTGTCACCGGAGAACTGAACTTTGTCGGATTGGACAACTATCACCGCTTGTTTTTTGAAGATGAACAGTTCCGCGCTTCTTTTTGGATTACGACGAAATATACGCTCGTGTCTGTCCTATTGACGAATATCGTCGGTTTCTCATTGGCGCTATTATTGACGATGAACATTAAGACGCGAAACTTCCTACGCACGATTTTCTTCATGCCGAACTTGATCGGTGGCTTAATTCTTGGGTTCATCTGGCAGTTCATTTATGTAAAAGGATTTGCCTCGATCGGTGCGTTGACGGGGTGGAGCCTGTTCGAATTACCATGGCTCGGTGATGCGCAAACGGCATTTTGGGGAATCGTGATTGTCGCAATCTGGCAAGGTGGCGGGTATGTCATGGTCATCTACATCGCGGCGCTACAAAACGTGCCGACTGATTTGATGGAGGCGGCACGAATTGATGGGGCGAATCGTCTTAAGATGCTCCGCCATATCACGCTACCGATGATTATGCCATCGATTACCATCTGTTTGTTCCTGACCATCTCTTGGTCATTCAAAGTGTTTGATACGAACTTGTCGCTCACGAATGGTGGACCGTTCAAATCGACCGAGATGTTAGCCTTAAATATTTATACGGAGTCTTTTGTGAATAACAATTATGGTCTCGGGTCAGCGAAGGCGGTCATCTTCTTCTTGGTCGTGGCTGCGATTACGGTGACACAAGTGTACGTGACGAAAAAACGGGAGGTGGAAGCATGACGACGGAAAAATTGGAACATGTCGAGAGAAACGTAGAGAAGACACCGAAGCGCATTCCGCAACGTCCGCTGCGTCCAGGAACGTATTCTTGGAACCTTGGAATTATTGAGCTCGTCGCCATCTTGCTCGGACTACTCTATTTGGTCCCGTTCTATTACGTTGTCGCCAACTCGTTCAAATCGATGGCTGAAATCTTTACGAATACGTCCGCCTTACCGAACGAGTGGTTGACCTCAAACTATACAGAAGCATGGGAAGCGATGAATTATGGACGTGTCTTTTTGAACTCCCTTCTCATCACGGTCGGAGCGAATGCGGTCATTGTCATCTTCACCTCGATGGCGGCATGGAAACTCGTTCGGACGAAACATTGGGTTTCCACAATGATCTTTTTCTTGTTCGTGGCAGCGATGGTCATTCCGTTCCAGTCCATCATGATTCCGCTCGTGAAAGTTTCGAGTATCCTCGGTCTGTTGAATAGTCATTGGGGCCTGATCGTCATGTATCTAGGGTTTGGGTCTGGTATCTCAGTGTTCCTCTATCACGGATTCATGAAGTCGATTCCTGAGGAGATTGAAGAAGCCGCCATCATCGACGGTTGCTCGACATGGGGTGTCTTCTGGCGCATCGTCTTTCCACTTCTTAAGCCAATCACGGTGACAATCGTCATCTTGAACAGTCTATGGATTTGGAATGACTTCTTATTACCATCGCTCGTTCTTCGTGATGTCGAGTTACGGACCATCCCACTCGCGACGTTCTATTTCTTTGGACAGTACACGAAACAATGGGATTTGGCATTAGCAGGTTTAGTGTTAGGAATCGTTCCCCTTCTGGTCTTTTTCTTCGGCATGCAGAAGCATATCATCAAAGGGATCACAAGTGGTTCGATTAAATAACCCTCCCAAGGGAATCCTCCGTTCGCTACACGGAGGATTAATTTTTTTGAAAAAAATCGTTGACATTAGTCTGAATATTTATAATAATGAACTCAATTCAATTGTGAACGACGTCGAAAGGACGAGTACACGAAGGTAGTGAGTCAAGCGATCCGGGGGTGGTGTGAGCCCGGTCTTAACCCTTCGTCGAAAAACTTCCTGGAGTCGCTACCCGAACGCTTTGCCAGTAGACGTAGCCGGACCGCTCCCCGTTATCGGAGTTACGAGATGATTGTCTCGAAAAAGTGAGTAGATTCGTCTACTAATTTGGGTGGCACCGCGGAACCGAAGTCTTCCGTCCCATGTTCGATGGGAATGGAGGGCTTTTTTTCATGGCTTCATTTTCAAATATTCCACAATTGGAGGAAACGGAAAATGACAACAGCAACAAGCACGATGAAAGAAAGACAGCAGACGATTGCAGCAGTAAAGGCACTCTTTGAGGAGAAAGTCTCACGTGAACTCGGACTGATTCAAGTACAAGCACCGCTATTCGTCGAATCGGCGAGTGGGGTCAACGATCACTTGAACGGTGTGGAGCGCATCATTCAGTTTGATACGATGTATCCGGGACATGAACTTGAAATCGTTCAGTCACTTGCGAAATGGAAACGTGAAGCGCTCGGTCGTTACGGATTCGGTGTCGGTGAAGGATTGTACACTCAGATGCGTGCCATTCGACGCGACGAAGAACTCGATGCGACACATTCTTTATTCGTCGACCAGTGGGACTGGGAACGAGTGATTGCTCGAGAAGAACGGACAATGGAATATTTGAAAGCGACGGTGGAGTCCATTTACGCTGCGCTCCGTGAAACAGAAGCGGAAGTAGAGAAAACGTACGGTGTTGAAGCGATTCTTCCTGAAGTGATTCATTTCATCACGAGTCAGGAGTTGGAGGATACGTATCCGACCATGACACCGAAAGAACGTGAAACGGCCATCTGTAAAGAGTACGGCGCGGTCTTCATCTCACAAATCGGAGATCTTCTCGCTTCGGGTATGAAACACGATGGACGAGCGGCAGACTATGATGATTGGTCGCTCAACGGAGACATTCTCGTGTGGCATCCTGAGCTCGAGTCAGCATTTGAACTGTCATCGATGGGCATTCGTGTCGACGAAGTGGCACTTGATGCGCAACTGAAGAAAGCAGATGCGGAAGAGAAGCGCGCGTATCCATTCCATCAAGGCGTGCTCGAAGGAACGCTTCCTCTTACAATCGGGGGCGGAATTGGCCAATCACGTGTCGCGATGTATCTGTTGCGCGCACGTCATATCGGGGAAGTGCAAACATCGGTCTGGCCGCAAGAAGTCATTCAGTCGTGCCAAGAAGCTGGCATCAGCTTGTTGTAATATAATAAGAAGAAACACGGAACAGGACTCGAAAAAGAGTCCTGTTTTTCTGTGCAACATTTTCCACCCTATCCGTCAATTTTGACACCTACATTGTGGAAGCGTTTTCATTTAAAGTTGAGTTTGTAAAGATGGATAAGGTTAAGGGAGGAAATGAGATGAAACGGAAGTGGAAATTGTCTACAGCGGTCATGACGGCTGGAATGGTCTTATCACTCGCGGCTTGCGGCGGCGGATCACTCACGGACGAAGGTTCTTCTGAAGGAAATGCGGATGGCGGCGACAAAAAGGATGTCACGTTAAACGTCTTCCAATTCAAAGCGGAGATCGCGAAAGATCTTGAAGCGATGGCAAAAGAGTATGAAGAGGAGACGGGTGTGAAAGTCACGGTTCAAACCGTCGGTGGTGGAGCAGACTACGGTGCGGCCCTCAAATCACAATTCGCTTCAGGCAATGAACCAGATATCTTTAATAACGGTGGATTCACGGAAGCGCAGACATGGAAAGATAAACTCGAGGACCTCTCGAGCGAGAAGTGGGTCGGAGATTTGACAGAGGTCTCGAAAGAGCCGATGACGATGGACGGTAAACTGTACGGAATGCCAATGAACCTCGAAGGTTACGGATTCATCTATAATAAAGAACTTTTTGAAAAAGCGGGAATCAAAGAGTTACCGAAAACACTCTCTGAACTGACGGATGCTGCTGAAAAACTTGAGCAAGCGGGAATCACACCGTTCTCTGTCGGTTATGCAGAGTTCTGGATTTTAGGGATTCACTTGTTGAACATTCCAATGGCGCAACAAGACGACCCGGATGCATTTATTCAAGCGCTCAATGAGAATAAAGCGAAGTTTGAAGACAATGAACAGTTCCAAGAGTTTTTGAAATTGTTTGATTTGACGATTAAATACGGAAACAAAAACCCGTTGACGACGGACTACAATACTCAAGTCACACAGTTCGCCCAAGGAGAGACGGCAATGCTCCAACAAGGGAACTGGGCACAACAAATGATCCTCGACGTAAATCCAGATATGGAGATGGGCTTCGTCCCGATCCCGATCAATGACGATGCGGAGAAGATGGACCGTCTTCCAGTCGGCGTCCCGAACAACTGGGTCGTCAACAAAAACTCGAAGTATAAAGAAGAAGCGAAAGACTTCTTAGAGTGGATGGTGACGTCGGATACAGGGAAAGACTACATGGTCAACAAGTTCAAGTTCATCCCTGCCTTCAAGTCGATTGAAGCTAACGACCTTGGACCACTCGCAGACGATATCTTGGCGTATTCGAATGAAGGGAAGACCCTCTCTTGGAACTGGTTCAAGTATCCGGATGGTGCAGTGAATGAATATGGTGCCCTCATGCAGGCATATGTCGGTGGACAAAAAACAGGTGAAGAAATGCTCCAAGACTTCACGAAAGTATGGCAAGACAAAGTGAAATAAGCATGGCACAGACGGTGAAACGACCCCTTCACCGTCTGTGTTTTTTATGTCGAGAATTCTTCTTCGATTTGACAGATGACACTTGTCAAATGGACGCGACTCGCACAAAATAAAAGACAGTTGAAGTGGTGCTCGGAACCTTCCGACGCCACTATTTTTTGGGGAGATGGAACGAATGAGAAAAAATGTGACGGTTGCCCTCTTACTGGCAACCTTTTTAGCGGCGATTGAAGGGACAGTCGTATCGGTTGCGACACCGGTCATCGCAAGTGAGTTGAACGGAGCGACGCTCGTCAGCTGGGTATTTGCTGCCTTCTTACTCTTTACGGCGGTTTCGACACCGATTTATGGAAAAGTGGCAGACTTATTCGGGCGAAAGCGCGTTCTATTGTTTGGAATCGGGTTGTTCACCGTGTCTTCATTGTTATGTGGGTTAGCGACATCGATGGAACAACTCATTGTCTTTCGAGCGCTGCAAGGTCTCGGGGCCGGAGCCGTGCTTCCGATTTCGATGACGATTATTGGAGATTTATATAAATACGAAGAGCGTGGGAAAATTCAAGGCATTCTAAGTGCGGTCTGGGGTGTATCAGGTGTGCTCGGTCCCGTTATCGGTGGATTTTTGGTCGAAACGTTGTCTTGGCGTTACGTCTTCTTACTAAACGTGCCATTTGCGTTACTCTCGTTTATCATGATTATCGTCTTTTACAAAGAAACCGTCGCTGAAACGAGCGAACGGATTGATTTGAAAGGTGCTCTTTTGTTCGCTGGAGGAACGACCGCGTTTTTATACGCCTTGATCACGTTCAGTGAAACGAATGAATGGACGACGACCATCGTCGGAAGTGGCGTGCTTAGTATCATTTTATTAGGAGGATTCTTCCTATCGGAAAGAAGAGCATCCTCTCCGTTATTGCCGTTTGATTTGCTCAAGCAACCGACGATTGCGGCTATCAACGGCTCAGTCTTCTTTGCGGCTTGGGTGCTCGTTTCGATGTCAGCTTACATCCCGATTTGGGCGCAAGCCGTATTAGGAAAAACAGCGACCGAGGCTGGATTCATGTTGATGCCGTTGTCTGTTGCATGGACATTCACATCGATTATCGGAGGACGGACGCTCGGTGTGGCATCCCCGAAACGTCGCGCGTTGGTTGGTATGGGGTTACTCGTCATCGGAACGTTCACGTTGACACTCTTATCCCAATCAAGCTCGGATTTCTGGGTATATGGTGCGGTGGCTTTGATTGGGGTAGGATTCGGATTGTCACAGCCGATGTTTATCGTCGTCTTGCAAACCGTCGTTTCCTATCAGCAACGAGGAACGGCGACCGCGACCAACTCCTTCTTAAGTACGGTCGGTCAAACGCTCGGTGTAGCAGTGTTTGGAGCTGTCTTTAACTTCGTCGTGCTCAACGACTTTAAAGAAAGTAGTGCGTTATCCCAAGTGTCTTTGGAAGACTTCTTCAATCAAAGTGTGACGGAGACATTAAGCGCGTCTGTCCGTCTGCAAGGTGAACAAATCATCGCGACCGGGTTGAATGGGATCTTCATCGGGGCGATGATTGCGGCCGTGATTGCATTCATCATCGCAACCCGTTTGCCGGCCCGCCCACCGGAACCTTCACAGCGTTCGTAAAACAAGGGTATGATGAAGGAAAGGGAGGCGAACCGACATGAAACGTCAAATTGGGATTGTGACACTATTGTTTCTTATGGGATGTACGCCAGAACCGACGAACGAAGGTACGGAGCCACCACCTGCTGAAGAATCGACTCGTGATGAGTCGGCAACATCTGAAGAATCGAATACCACTAAAGAGACGGAACTGAACATCGGGGAAGTGACCGCCGTCGCTGAGAATCTAGAGATCCCGTGGTCACTCGCTCGAAGTGCGGATAAATGGTTCGTATCGGAACGTGGTGGGACCATCACGGTAATCGATGATTCCGGTAGCGCGACGCAATCTGACGTGAACTTGGACGAAGACGTATTTGAGATTGGTGAAGGAGGATTCCTCGGCATCGCGCTGAGCGACGATTTTGAATCGAGTGGCATCCTTTACGCATATCATACGTACGGTTCATCGGGAAGAGACGTCAAGAACCGGGTGGTAGAGTTGACGTGGGATGGAGAACGCTTCGAGGAAACTGGTGTCTTGATTGACGAGATACCAGGGGCACGTTTCCATAACGGTGGACGTCTATTAGTCGATGGAGCGTATCTTTGGGTGACGACGGGCGATGCGCTCGTGCCAGAACTTGCTCAAAATGAGTCATCTTTGGCGGGGAAGATTTTACGAATTCCATTATCGGGTGAAGGCGAACCGACCGACTGGATTTATTCGCTTGGTCATCGAAACCCTCAAGGACTCAGTCGGATGGATGATACGCTTTATGCGAGTGAGCATGGGGCGAGTGGACATGACGAGGTCAACGTGATAGAAGAAGGAAACAATTATGGATGGCCACTCATTGAGGCAAACGAGGAACGAGAAGGTCTCATCACGCCATGGTTTGAAGTTGGTGAGACGTCTTGGGCACCATCTGGAATTGCGACCGATGAACGGTACGTATACATGGTGACACTTCGGAATGAGCGGCTCGTGGCCATCGATCGTGAAACGAAGCAAGTCACGACAATTGTCGAAGGGGTAGGGCGGATTCGTGATGTGTGGTTGAACGACGATACGTTGTATTTTATTTCGAACAATACGGACGGACGAGGCAATCCACTATCACAAGACGACAAACTCTATCAAGTGACCATCCGCTAGAAACTGACGAATCCGTCAGTTTCTATTTTTTTCGTTGTTTTGTTACTTCTAATTATATTTTGCGTTTTATTTAAGTATTATTTTGCATGAAAAAGCTATCTCCCTCTGTGCTAGGGAGATAGCTTTTCTAATTATTTGATACCGATAACTAGGCTGTCACGTGCAGCTTCGACCACTTCTGTTGTAATTGAAGTAAGCTGATTAATTTCTAGAATTCTTTCAATTTGTGAAAATAACCTTTGAATCAGTCGAAAATTCCCGTTAGTAATTTTGATTATACTGGCCAAAGCTTCATAATCTGAGAAGTCCTCCAGCTTTATAGGTAAGCCGAGTTCTTGCCATTTATAGGTCAGCAAATGGTGCGTTTCATCTTTACTTAATCGGTCAAATTCATGAGCAAATCCAATCCTGAAGTACAGTTGAGGATAACGGGACAACCGTTTTCGATGCCCGGCATGCCAATAAATATGATCGCTATGTCGTTTTGATCGTAAATATCCCGAAGTTGTTCTAAATTTTGCAGTTTTAAACGATCAATTTCATCTATTATGAGCAAGTCAATGCCCTCGAAAGAATTGACCGTAAATTGCGGCTCTTCTTCAGTAACCATAGATTGATAGATAGACTTCACCATATTTAGTTTGCTGTCTATTAAACCAATCTCGCTTGTCATTCTGGAAGCACTGACTGCAGGGGCAGTATAAAAAAGTGTATGGCAGTAGTTTTATATGGGTTATAGAAGTAAGTAATAATAGAGTAGTAGTAATTTTGAATAGAATTTTAAAAAACCAGTAACCTTAAAAAAGAAACTGGTTTTTAGAAATATAAACTCTTTTATAAAAGCTTCCAATAATCTCTCATATGTTAACTAAAAAAGAAATATTGTAAAAATGGTATTTACCCCTTGAACCTTACGTAAGGTAATGTCTTATAGTGAAACTAGCTTACTTTTGTAAAAGGAGGAATTATTGTGGAAAATACCATTGTTAAGGCATTGATCTACGAAGAGCAGATACGTTTATATTTTATTGATAATACCCAGCTGCTTCGAGACATCTTTGCCTTAAACCAGGAACTTCCTGAATCTCTTAAACTCATGTTGGGTAAAACGGTATCAGCGATGAGCATACTCTCTGGCACGCTCAAAGGGAACCAGCGCATGAGCATCCAGGTAACGTTGAGTAACCCTCACCATAAGATTTTTGCGGAAGCCGAAGCGAATGGAAATGTCAGAGGATACTTGAACGATGAACTTTTGAGATCTTCTGATACAGAAGAAAAGTCGATGCAAGATTTGATTGGACCTTCTGGGATGATCCGTGTCATAAAGGGTTCTGAGATGAATCAATTCACCAGCATTACCGATATGCCAAATCAACATATCACGGATGATATCGCCAACTATTTTGTGCAGAGTGATCAGACGCCGACCTATCTTTATTCCGACATTCAGTTGGATAATGAAGCTTCCCTTCTTTCCAGTCATGCACTGTATGCACAACTTCTTCCCGGTGCACCACCACAATTGCTTTCAGAAGTGAAAATGATTGTAAAAGCCAATCCAGATATTTTCAGTAAACTAAACGCTGAAGAAGCGAGTGACAGCGAAGAAGCGTTAACCCAGTTGTTTGAGGATGCAAAAATTATCGGCCATAGCTCCAGTCAATTTTTCTGCGGATGCAGCAAAGAAATGTTTTATGGCATGCTTTATTCCTTGAGTGAAGAGGAGATCAAACGGAGCATTGAACGAAAGGAAGACATTGAAGCTTTTTGCCATATTTGCGGGAAAACCTATACGTTTGATCAAAAGGAGATGCAGCAACTCTTCTAACTTCGAATTTCTCGTTTTTAGTTGGTGAATAGAAATGTTGTTAAATGGAGGCTAAGCGAATGAAGGAACATTGGAAAGTCGGAGAAGTTGCAGAATTGGCGGGTTTAACCATTCGAACTTTACGCTATTACGATCAAATCTGTTTATTTTCACCTTCTCAGTATACGGAGTCAGGGCATCGGCTTTACACGAAAGCAGATTTGGAACGTCTTCAGCCAATTTTGTCCTTAAAGCAGATGGGAATGTCATTAGAAGAAATACAACTTCTGTTGTCTAATCCAGAGGAACAAACCGTTGCGGAGATTTTGCAAACCCAAATTTCTCGAGTCAAAAAAGAGATAGAGGTTCAGCAAAAACTAGTAGCCGAGTTGGAAAATGCGTTATCCGCTGCACACAGCAATCGGACCCTCTCGATTTCAGAACTTACTAAATTAATGGAGGCGCTGAAAATGAATAAGGAAAAATACTTTTCGAAGCAGCAATTGGATACCATGGAAAGCCGATATGAAAATGCCGACAAACAACTTTTAAAGCAGGCAGAGCAAGAATTTAACGGTCTTATCAAGGAAATTCGTTTGGAAAAAGAAAAGGGCGCTTCTCCTTCCGATAAAAAAGTCCAAGATTTAGCGAAAAAATGGAATGACATCGTGAATGCCTTTTCCGAAGACGATAGGACTTTCCGCAAGCAAGCCGAACATTTCCACGCCGAAAACCCAGGGAACGAACTGCAATATGAAATAGATGGCGAGCTATACCAATTCATCAATAAAGCATTGAATCCTAAGTAATGTTAGAGAAAAAAGGAAGAGGAAAAGCTGGTTATAAAGCTTCTCCTCTTCCTTTTTTTGTTGGTTTTTAGAGAACTGCTGATAATCTCGTGATATGTAAACTACTCTTTATAGGTCGCCTTATCCTTAGATTACAAACTCAAAACTGAAATAGGTCTCAAATACAGATATGGTATAAATTATTAATCTATTAGTATCTTGTGGAAGCGTTCTTTGACTTGTGGCCAATCCTCTTTTGTCACACTGTACATGACGGTATGTCGAATTGTTCCTTCTTTGCGAATCATGTGGTTCCTTAAAATCCCTTCTTTAATGGCTCCTATTCTTTCAATGGCGCGTTGTGAACGGATGTTTTCATGACCTGTCTTGATTTGAACGCGATTCAATCCCAGTTCTTCAAAACAATACGTCAACAGTAAAAACTTGCAATTGGTGTTGATGTTCGTTCGCCAACTTTTGGGATTTAGCCAAGTTGAACCAATCTCTAATCTTTTGTGTGGCATGGAAATGTCGAGAAAACAGGTGGCCCCAATGATCTTCTTTGTCTCGATATCTACAATCACAAAAGCAAACTCTGTTCCAGCTGCTCTCTTTTTTTGAGCGTCTTGTACATATTGTTCAACGTTCCTTTTGTCCGTCAAATCCACCGACATATGTTCCCAAATTTCATGGTTATTCGCTGCCTCCCATATTCCTTCTATATGACTGATTTCCATCGGCACTAGCTTGACAACTTCATTCTCTAAGGTTTTCATTTCCCTCACTCCTTTCTATCATTACACTTCATTTCTGGTATGCTTAACATAACCAATTCGGAGTAAAATTTACATACCAAGGAGTGTTTGGAGTGGAACTGCAAGTAACGTTTCCATCGGGAACCACAAAATATATGGCCATTTATGAACACATCAAACAGCTCATTCTACAACAACAGTTAAAAGCGCATTCAAGAATGCCCTCTAAACGCGAATTAGCCAATCAATTGAATGTCAGTGTATTTACCGTACAGGAAGCATATGCCCAATTACTGAGTGAAGGTTACCTGTATTCAACAGAGAGACAAGGTTATTTTATAGGGGAGATTGAAGTCCCCTTCCAAGAAAAAGCTGCCCTTCAAAAAGAAGAATTACTGCCAACGATAAAAGAAGAGTCCTTAAATTTTAGAAACGGACAAGTTGATCCAACAGAATTTCCATACAAAATTTGGAACCGCCTGTATCAAAATTTTCTGGCTCCTGCCCATATTGCGAATGGTGCTTGGCAAGGGGAACCGGAATTACGGAACGAAATTGCAAACTATTTGCGCCGATCCCGAGGATTGCATTGCCATGCAAAACAAATTTATGTTTTCAGTGGTACTCAACAACAATTAAGTTGTCTGTGTCAATTCCTCATTCCTTCTAAAGTAGGAATCGAGGAACCTGGCTTTATTCGGGCAAATGCGGTTTTTCACCAATTAAACATACCTGTTTTACCGCTAAGGTTGGATTCTGAAGGCTGTACCGTACCGAAACAGCCAGTGACACTTCTTTATACAACTCCAGCTCACCAATATCCACTTGGCACCATAATGTCGATCAACAGGCGCCTTGAGTTGTTGACATGGGCAAAAGCATCTTCCAGTTACATCGTGGAAGATGATTATGATTCGGAATTCCGTTACCGAGGAGCCCCCATTCCAACGTTGGCTCATTTAGACTCTTTAAATCAAGTTATTTATTTTGGTACGTTCTCAAAAACCTTACTGCCTTCTATTCGAATCAGTTATCTTGTCCTCCCCTTATCTTTAGTGAAAGAATATGAAGCATTCAATGCACTGCAGAAATCCACTGTTTCCAAAATCGATCAGTTAGTTGTTGCAGAATTCATTAAGACAGGTAGATATGAGAAGCACATCGCCAAAATGCGAACCCTTTACCGCTCAAAGAGAAAGTGCTTAATTGAAGCGATAGATGAATTTTTAGGAGAAGATTTTTCTGTTAGAGGAGATGAGGCTGGATTGCATATCATTGTCCAATTACCTGCCTTCTTAACGGAACGAGAAGCAATTGCAAGGGCGCATTCGCTTGGCATTGCAGTTGATGCCGTATCCCATATGTATCAAGAAACCAAATCCACCGACCGAGTGATCATCGGATACGGGGCTTTGAGTGTTGGAGAAATTCGGAAGGGCATTCAATCGCTTGCATCGGTCTGGAAAAGTCCCTAAGTTAAAGTCTTAAGAATAGGTTTCATATCTATCAAGCGTTCGTAAATGTGTCAAATCATTTTACGAACGTTCGTCACCTAACACACACTTTTAAGTGCAAGATAACGGTTAAAATCATCGCAAAATAACAGTAGAAGTAACACGTTGTTTCTTCTAGAAGAAACGGTATAATTAAACATGTATTTTGGAAAAAGAAGGAGAAATTAGATGAATCATTCAAACTTGGTACATAAACGAGAAAATTTGTACTTCTCATTATTAGTCGCAGCAAGCGTACTCGTCTTGATTTTAGGAATCGTACTGACGATTGCATCGTTCGGTCTTTTCTTGTGGATCATCGGGACGATCGTAGCACTCTCAATGTTTACGCACTGGATTCAGATCGGGTATATTCGGACGAACGGTGTCAAGGTGACGCCTCGTCAGTTCACAGAGCTTCATGAGCTGGTTCAACGCGTCGGGGCTGAGATGGGGATTCGGTTGTTGCCAGATGTGTATATTTTACAGGCCGGTGGTGTGTTAAATGCTTTCGCCACGCGATTCTTCCAAAAGAATATGGTCATCTTATATTCTGATGTCGTGGAATTGACACGTACTGGACAGACGAAAGAAGTCGAGTTTGTCATCGCACATGAATTGGCACATATTCGTCGGAACCACGTTCAAAAACAATGGGTTGTCTTACTTGGTAGCATCATTCCGTTTTTAGGATCAGCTTATTCGCGTGCATGTGAGTATACGTGTGACCGGATGGCAGCGCATTATCTTCAAGATTTTGGAGCGGCGAAACAAGCGTTGACCGTACTTGCGATCGGGGGACCGCTCGCGAAAGAAGTGAATGAGTTTGACTATCTGTATGAAGCGAGCCGGGAGAACGGATTCATCGCGAAATATAGTGAACTGTTGTCGACGCATCCGACGTTACCGAAACGCATCGCGGCGATTGCGACACATGCGGGCGAAGAGAACGTACCGGTCTTTAAAACAGCGGGATATGTGAAAGCCTCTATCATTTCGATGATTCTATTGACTGTCATCGGAAACGGAGCCATCATCGCCTTACTCGTCATGAACGATGATTTATCTGATTTTGTCACATCGGCCATGAGCGAGGATTTCGAAGAGGATTGGGAAATGGAATTAGGAGAACCGATTCAAGAATTGACGTTCATGAATGCGAGTTATGAAGAAATTGAAGCGGAACTGGCAAACGTGACGGATGTGAACATTCAAGACGATTATGGGGAAACACCGCTCCATAACTTGTTCTATAATGATGACGTCGATCCTGAGACGGTCCGTCTCTTACTTGATCATGGTGCAGACGTGACCATTGAGAACGAAGAAGGTATGACACCGATTGATGTGGCGCGAGAAATGGGACACGGTCCACAACTCATTGATTTAATGGAATCGTATTAATCGTCGCGTAATCCTTGTTTCGAAAGAAACGAGGATTCTTTTTTAGGATTTTTGCAAACGTTTGCATAGTGCGTGATATACTCATGAGGTAGGGGGGATAGCGGTGAATAGCATTCGGACAAAGTTAACGGGAATGATTGCATTAACCATCATCGTGCCAGTCATTATCGCGACAATCATTTCATTTTGGTATGTGGAGGATCGAGAACGTGAACGCGGTCTAGAAATGACGGAATGGTCGCTTGAACGGGGGACGCGTCAGATGGAACGCTATATCTCTGACTTGAGTCGCTTGCCGACGAGCCTATACGCGGATCGTGACGTATTGGACATATTGGAATACGGACCGGGACTGTCGTTAAGAGAAACGGAGATTGAAGTGCGACGAGCGCTCCTCGCGATGTATTTGTCCCGGGAAGACGTGGCGCAAATTCAGCTGTTGATGCTTGAAGACATGGATTCATTCGCAGCGTATAAAATGAAAGTATCACCACGTTCCAAAAAAGAGCCGAGCGCTGTCCAACGACAGTTGTTGAATAATCCGAAAAGTCGTGTCCTGCTTGAAGCGTCACATCCGCTCATCCCGTATCATGATTTCGGACCAATCATGACGCAAGAAGATGTCGTCACCCTCCATTTCAGACTCGATAAAATTGAAACGGACGAACCGCTCGCGATTCTGTCGCTCGATATCCCGGAAGATCTGTTCATCGGACAGTTGGCTTCTCTTCAAAATAGTCCGGAGGAAAGTCTATGGTTCGTTGGTGAGGACAATCGTGTGTTCGCCCATCTTGGAAATGGCGAGATTCCTTCTTCGTTTCAACCGAGGTCGCTCTCGACCGATGGAAAACATCATCAAATCACGAAAACGTTTGAGTTCGACCATCAGCAGTTCTATGTCGGGAAGTCGATTCCAGATCAGCTCTTGACGGAGCCGGCTTCACGAACATCGTTCATTATTTTGTTAGTCGGAATCATCTCCCTCATTCTGGCGTTGATCGGTGCCACGTACGCCTCGATGAAACTGACGACTCCAATCAAGACGTTGACCTCGAACATTTGGCGAATTGAGCAAGGCGATATGACGGTCTCGTTCGATTCCCTCGGAAATGATGAGTTCGGCGTACTCGGGAGACAGTTCAAGCGGATGATTGAGCGAATCGATGATCTGATTCAACGGGAGTATAAGCTTGCCTTAGAGAACCGAACAAATGAACTACGTGCCTTACAGGCGCAAACCAATCCGCATTTCTTATTCAATGCGCTACAGTCGATCGGTACACTCGCTTTAAAGGGAGATGGAAAAACCGTCTATCGATTGATCACACAACTCTCTTCGATGATGCGATATACGATGCATCCTGAAGAGTCGATGGTCACGCTAAAGAGAGAAATCGAGCATTTGAACTCATATATTCGCCTACAAGACGTACGTTTTCCAAATCAGTTTCAAGTGAACGTTTCAATCCCTCAGGACCTCCATGAACTGATTGTTCCTAAGATGATTTTACAGCCGCTCGCAGAGAACTTTTTCAAACATGGGTTCGAACGAGACGGCTCGGCGTTGGCGAATCGATTTGACGTGATGATTTGGATGGAAGGGGCGACACTCGTGATTCGCTGTGAGAACAGTGGACGTTCCTTGACGACGGAAGAGTGGGAACGGGTCATGTCACGGATTGAACAAGGGGACTCGACATTTTATGACACAGAGGGCACAGGATTACGAAACATTCGTGATCGACTCATGTTAAACTATAATCGGGAGGCAGAATTTATGTTGGCTACACCTGAAACAGGCGGTTTTCGAATCATGATGCGTTTCCCGGCAACGGATGAAGGTGTGGCATCATGACGAAAGTGTTGATTGTAGATGATGAATCTCCAGTAAGGGAAGCGGTAAAATTACTCGGCGAATGGGAACGGTTCGGTGTGAAGGCCGTACTCGAGGCGAAGAACGGGCTTGAGGCAAAGGCGCTCATCGAGCAGGAACGACCGGCTTTAATTCTATCGGATATTCAAATGCCACATTGTGATGGAATCGAGCTGATGGAGTGGGTACACGACCACGCTTCATTCTCTAAGCTCGTTGTGTTGACGGGTTACGATGAGTATTCGTACATGCGTCGGGCCATCCAATACGGAAGCTTTGATTATCTTTTGAAACCGATTGACCCCGATATATTAAACGATACGTTGTCACGCGCGTTAGCGGACGTGGTGAAGGAGTCGAGTGAAGATCCGATTGCCCAAATCGGGACGTATATTGAACAACACTTTGCGGAAGAACTGAGTTTGCAAGGAATGAGTGAACGGTTTTACTTAAGTCGGGAGTATATCTCACGACGATTTAAACAACAATATGGCGTGAATCTATCTGAGTATGTGTTGACGATTCGGATGAACGAAGCAAAGCGCCTGTTAGGAACGAGTAGACAGCGTATCTATGAAGTCGCCCAAGCAGTCGGCTTTTCGGACGACAAATATTTCCGAAAGGTCTTTAAAAAACAAGTCGGTGTTACTCCGAACGAATTTCGGGAACAAGTTCAACGACAAGCTTAAAGGAGGAATTCAAACATGAGTGTACACATTGGAGCTCAAGAAGGACAAATTGCAGAAACGGTATTACTTCCAGGGGATCCGCTTCGCGCCAAATATATCGCGGAAACGTTTTTAGAAGACGTCGAATTATATAACGAAGTTCGTGGCATGTACGGCTTCACGGGAACATACAAAGGCAAACGGATCTCGGTTCAAGGTACGGGGATGGGTGTCCCATCGATGTCGATTTACGTGAACGAACTCATCATGTCGTACGGTGCTAAAAACTTGATTCGTGTCGGAACAGCGGGCGGAATTCAAGAAGATGTTAAAGTGCGTGACGTTGTCATCGCGATGAGCGCATCAAGTGAAATGGGACAAAACCGTGTCCGTTTCAACGGAATGGACTATGCGCCAACAGCGACGTTCGACCTCCTACATCGTGCGTATATGAATGCAGAAAAAGCGGGTATCCCGGTCAAAGTCGGACAAATCTTCACGGCTGACCAATTCTATCAAGATGATTTCCATCACTTCAAGAAATGGGCGGACTTCGGTTGCCTCGCGATCGAGATGGAAGCAGCAGGTCTTTACACGCTTGCAGCGAAACATAAAGTGAACGCGTTGACGATCCTCACGATCTCTGACCACTTGTTGACGGGTGAAGAGACGACTTCAGAAGAGCGTCAGTCGACATTTGATGAAATGATTCGTGTCGCTCTCGACACAGCCGTCGAAGTGACAAACTAAGCGATTTTCCCTATAGCCTTTGGCTGTAGGGATTTTTTGTGTCTAAACCCATTCATCCCTATGAAACGGTTGGAGCTCCAGCTAGACTAAGAATAAGATCACGGAAAAGAGGAATTGTCCGATGAAAACTCCACCACGTTTTATATTATATGCCATCGTATTTTTTGCCTTTTTTGATTTGTTCGCCCAACTTCCGATCATGAGCACGTTTGCGGTATCCGTTGGGGCATCTTCGTTTATCGCTGGCTTATCCATTGCAATCTATTCGTTGACGAACACGTTTGGAAATATGTTATCTGGTATATGGACTGACAGAAATGGTCCATATCGGGTTTTGGTTCTCGGCTTGTTTCTGACGAGCTTCAGTTTATTGGCTTATCAGTTCGTCGACTCAGCATCCATGTTGCTGTTTGTACGGTGTATTCATGGCTTTATGGCCGGACTCATCGTCCCAGCTGCATTTACGCTGTCGGCGAACGTCACCGCGATGAACCGTCAAGGTAAGAAAGTCGCCATTACCGGTAGTTTCGTCGGGTTAGCTGCCATTATCGGTCCAGCATTCAGCGGTATCGTCGCAAGCATCACATCGCCACCAACTGTCTTTTTATTCGTCTCTTTATTCGGTTGGGTGATTCTCATCGTGACGATTGTGACAATGCGAGGAAGTCAAAAGGTCGAGACAATAATAGAAAAAGAGAGGACACGGGAAAAACCGGATCCGAAAGTGCTTCGTGCCTATTGGGGCGCTTTTTTCCTCATGTTTTCTCAAGGGGCGCTCGCCTTTTTACTGCCGCTCCATGTGCAGGAACTTGGATATGATTCACGATTGAGCGGGACATTGCTCAGTATGTTCGGCGTGGTAGCCGTCCTGTTCTTTTTATTGCCGACGAACCGATTGTTTGATCGATTCTCTCCGACAAAGTTGACCGCACTTGGGGTGGCTATCATCGGGATAAGCCAGGTGTTAATTGGACAATCGGGTGTACAAACTAGCCTGTATGGGGTACTTGCCTTATATGGTGTCGGGTTTGCCATTTTATTCCCGGCCATTAATACGTTGTTGATCCAATCGACCTCTCCACAAAATCGAGGGAAAGCATACGGGGCGTTCTATGCCTTTTTCTCTCTCGGAACGGTAGCGGGGTCATCATTCTTAAGTGTTCTTCCACTCTCGATCGTCCAGCAGTTCACACTGACCGGCTTGATTTTAGGGAGCGCAAGCCTGCTCTTTCTAATCAGCGCGCGAAAAAGAGTACGGATGTTTTGACACGAGGGAAGCAATCACTTACTCTACGATTAAGCGTTTAAACATTTAAACGCTTTGTATTATAGTAGGTTGATGAAAGCGTTTTTTTAGATTCACGTTTCACACGATGATAAAATGAGATAAATGTGATGAATCATTAAGGAGGAAAGTTCATGCTGGCACCGATTGAACAGTTGACGATTGACGAGCTAGTCCAAAAACAGCGCCGTTTCTTTAAAACACAGGCGACAAAATCGATGGCATTTCGTTTGAGCATGCTGACGTTTTTAAAGGAGTCCATTAAGCATTATGAAGCGGATTTGCTTGAGGCACTTCGCGAAGATTTGAACAAATCCGAATTGGATGCGTATACGACAGAAATCGGATTTATTTACGATGAGATTTCACGAACGATGCGTGAATTGAAGCGGTGGATGCGTCCGAAGCGTGTCCGTGGGACGGCGATTCATCTTGGGATGAAGAGTGAGATTCAGTATGAGCCGTACGGTACGGTGTTGATCATCGCTCCATGGAATTATCCATTCCAATTGGCTGTTGCTCCGCTCATTGGTGCGATTGCCGCAGGGAATACAGCTGTTGTCAAACCTTCAGAATTGACGCCGAATGTTGCGCGTGTCCTGACGCAGGTGCTCGAGCGTGCCTTCACCAATCGATATGTGGCAAGTGTCGAAGGGGATAAAGACACAGCGCAAGAGCTGTTGGCACAAAAATGGGATTACATCTTCTTCACGGGATCGACGCAAGTCGGGCGAATCGTCAATCAGGCGGCAGCGAAGCATCTGACACCAGTCACGCTCGAACTAGGTGGGAAATCACCAGTCATCGTTCACGGAGATGCGAACGTCTCCATTGCGGCAAAACGTGTCGCCTGGGGGAAATGGATGAACGCCGGTCAAACATGTGTCGCACCAGACTATGTGCTCGTCCACGAATCGCAACAAGACGCATTTTTAGAAGCGATTAAACAAGAGGCGTTTGCGATGTTCGGGAATGGTGTCGGCACGAAACGATACACGCGTATCGTCAATGAACCGCACTTCGACCGTTTGTCTCACTATTTGACAGAAGGGGACCTTGTGTTCGGTGGAGAGACGAACCGAGATGAGCTTAAAATTGCGCCGACCGTCATGACAAATCTTCATGAAGATGCTGATGTGATGAAAGATGAGATTTTCGGTCCGATTTTACCAGTCATTCCATATCGTCAATTGGACGAAGTAATCGAGTTCATCTCAGACCGACCACACCCATTGGCTCTCTATCTCTTTAGCGAGTCGAAGGAAGTGGAGAGAACCGTCATGAAGCACCTTTCCTTTGGAGGCGGGTGCGTGAATGATGTCATCATGCATTTGACGAATCCGAATCTACCGTTCGGTGGAGTGGGCGAGAGCGGAATGGGGGCTTATCATGGTCGAACGAGTTTTGAGACGTTCAGTCATGCGAAGTCTATTTTAAAGAATACGACGAAATTTGATTTACCGGTCCGGTATCCGAACTTCAAACCGGCTGAACAATTGATTCGACTGATTCAACGATGAATCGATCAAGAGATTCGGGGTCGCACCCGAATCTTTTTATTTTCAAAAGGTTGTTTGAAATGTCACATACTTTTATGATACTCCCTGTCACACTCCTGTATAATAAAGTCATAAATGGAACGGACGAATGAAACGTGGAGGGAGCACCGACCTATGTCAATGCAATGTGGAACGACCCAACCGAACAGTTTTGTATTCTCAGATGAAACGAAACAGCTGTTACTCGAAATGATGACGCTTCAACATCACCCAAAAGCGAGTATCGTGTGTTGGGAAGGTGAAAAGTGTGATAAGTTCTTTTACTTGAAGAGTGGATCTGTCAAATTCACGAAAATTACGAAAAAGGGAAATCCACTCGTCATGTTCATGTATGGATCGGATGATTTCTTTGGTGAGTTTGACATCGCGGAGACATTCCCTAGTTCGTATAGCATCGAAACGACCGAAGAGAGTACAATCGGGACGATTTCAAAACGAGAATTAGAGTCGCTCATGCAGCGCGATATCCGTTTTGCCGGAGAAATCTTGCGCTGGACGTCGATGATGCGTAAGCACTCCGAGATGAAAGTGCGTGACTTATTGTTGTACGGAAAACCAGGGGCATTGGCTTCGACGTTACTTCGAATGGCCGCGATGCATGGAGTGGAGGAAGAAGATGCAATCGTGATTCCTCGTCATCCGTCTGACGGAGAACTCGGACAACTGATTGGAGCACCGCGTGAGACGGTGAACCGATTGATCAGTCAGTGGAGAAAAGAAGGAGTCATCAGCACAACAACGAAATCAATCATCATTCGCGATGTCGACTTTTTAAAAGAGTTATGCCATTGCGAAGGTTGCCCGGCAGGAATATGTCGTTTGTAAACCGCCCCATGTGGAGGCGGTTTTTTTGTGGATTGGTTTTGTACAAATGTGAACTTTATGTGTTGAAACTACGCAAAATTGATGTGATTGTCACTTTTGGAGTGATAAATATCACATATTATCGCCTGAGCGATTGCATACAATAAAGGTGGAAAAACAAGCGAAAGGGGTCTTACACGTGGAACATAAAGATGGACAAGAACCGAATTTAAAAGGAACGTTCACATCGGTCATGATCGTGGCGGGTGTCATCATCGCCATGTGGTCATCAGTCTTTTACTTATTCGTCACTCGATAAGAATTCAGGGAGGAGGGTCTCATCATGCATATTCATAAACTAGAAAAATATTGGCTTACATTCGGCATCATTCTACTCGCAGTCTTCCTGACTGTTCTCGGGGTATCCGCATTCGCGGCAGGTAATCAACCCGCATCGGATGCAGACTTGATTGACCCGGCAAAAGTAAATCAGACGGCTCCGTTCGACAAACCAGGACTTCATAAAATTGGTGAAAATGAGTACGAGCTCGTCATGATTGCGCAAGCGTTTACGTTCACACCAGGGAATGTTGAAATCCCAAAAGGGGCAAAAGTGACGTTCCTCGTGACATCACCTGACGTTGTCCACGGATTTCAGTTGACGGGTACACCGGTCAACATGATGATCATTCCGGGACATATCAACTCGTTGACGTACACATTCGAGGAAGCTGGCGAATTTTTAATCTTGTGTAACGAATATTGCGGTACAGGGCATCACATGATGTCGACTAAAATCAAGGTGGTGGAATAAATGAATGACGTATCATCTAAACTGAAGCAATGGGAGATGGAGCGCGGCGTACCGGTTCCGAGTATCGGAGCCAAAGAGTCACGTCTTGCCTACGGACACGTTCTCGTATCCGTTCTCGCCATCTTGATTGGGGCGCTAGCTGGATTGACTCAGACATTGATTCGGACGGGTGTCATTCCTGAAATCTTTGGATACTATCAACTTCTGACTGCACACGGAATCATGCTTGGACTCGTCTTTACGACGATGTTCATTATCGGTCTTTTATATGCGTTACTTGCGAAATCGTTCGGTCGCTTTGAAGCATTCCCGACGCGTGTCGCGTGGCTCGGTTTTTGGACGATCATCATCGGTGCTGTCATGGTAACCGTCATGATTTTGGCGAATAAAGGGACGGTCTTATATACGTTTTATGCGCCGCTCATGGCAGATCCGCTCTTCTATGTCGGACTCGTGTTATTCGTAGTCGGGACATGGTTGTCGTCTTTCGCGATGTTCCGCATGTATGCGGATTACAAGCGTGACAACCCTGGTGTTCATCCACCACTTCCGGCTTATATGAGTATCATGACGATGCTTCTTTGGGACATTGCGACACTTGGTGTCGCAGCCACGATTTTATTCCAACTCCTTCCGCTCTCGTTAGGATGGACGGATACAGTTGGAATCGAGTTATCTCGTACATTGTTCTGGTACTTCGGTCACCCGCTCGTTTATTTCTGGCTCATGCCGGCATATATCGTGTGGTATACGGTCGTACCGAAAGTGATCGGTGGGAAGATTTTTTCGGATGCGTTGGCGCGGATGGCGTTCTTGCTGTTCTTACTCTTCTCATTCCCGGTCGGTTTCCACCATCAGTTGACAGAGCCAGGGATTGAACCGTTCTGGAAGTTCGTTCAAGTCATCTTGACGTTCTTGGTCGTCATCCCATCATTTATGACAGCATTCTCGCTCTTTGCGACGTTCGAACTTCGTGGACGTGCGCTCGGCGCGAAAGGACTGTTCGGATGGGTGAAGAAAATGCCATATGGTGACGTTCGCTTCCTTGCTCCTTTCGTTGGGATGTTGTTCTTCATCCCGGCCGGTGCAGGTGGAATCATCAATGCTTCGCACCAATTGAATGCAATGGTCCACAATACGCTTTGGGTCACAGGACACTTCCACATCACAGTAGGTACTGCCGTCGCCTTGACGTTCTTCGGAACAGCGTACTGGCTCGTCCCAGTCCTACGCGGTCGCACGTTGACGAAGGCGATGAACAAGCTTGGATTGATTCAAGCAGGAACATGGGCGTTCGGTATGGCGATCATGTCCTATGCAATGCATATCTCAGGATTGAACGGGAACCCACGTCGTACGGGTCCGGCAACTTATTTCTCGGATGCGTTGACGCGTGAGTGGATCCCATATCATGTCATGATGGCAATCGGGGGAACGATTTTGTTCATCTCTGTTCTCATCTTCGTCTACTCGATGTTCAACTTGTCATTCCTCGCTCCAAAAGGCGAAGAAGAATTCCCGCTCGCCGAGACAGAAGAGGCGGCGATGGATACACCGCGTTACTTCGAGAATTGGAAGCTATGGATTACCGTGACGTTCGTCTTGATCGCATTTGCATACACCGTTCCAATCTGGCACTTGATTGAGAGTGCGCCTCCAGGAGCGCGTGGTTGGGTACTCTGGTAAACTGAAGTCAGCTCATTCGTGAGCTGACTTCTTTTGTGTGAGGAGGAACGATATGAACATAGTAGACGTCATCCGTGCGGCGCGTTCGATGCACTCAGAGAATCGACCGTTTGTCGTGGCGATTGATGGACTGAGCGGAGCGGGCAAGACAACGCTCGTCTCACATTTGAGCAATGAGCCGAGTGTTTACGTTCTTCACATCGATGACTATATCGTTGAACGGGACAGACGCTATCAGACCGGAAAGCCTGAACCGGTGGAGTATTACGCACTTCAATGGGATGTCTCGCGCTTAGAACGTGAACTGTTTCGTCCATTGAGGAATGGGATGACGGAATTGACGTTACCTCGTTACGTGTATGAACGAGATGTCATCGCAGAAGAGATCGTGGACGTATCGTTCGCGCATACGGTTGTCGTAGAAGGGATTTTTCTACAACGTCCTGAATGGCGTTCTTATTTCGACTATGTGATTTATCTCGACTGTCCCCGAAAAGTTCGGTACGAGCGAGTATTGAACCGGGATACATACCTCGGTGATCCGACAACACGGCTTGAGAAATACAAGCGCCGGTACTGGCCAGGGGAAGATTTGTATCTTCGGGACGTCGACCCGAAAAGAGGGGCAGATAGCGTGCTCTGACTGAACGTTTTAACATCTGACGCACGTGTCAGATGTTTTTTGTTTGGAGAAAATTTGAAAAAGTGATTGACGTCTTAGTGTATTACACTAATAATACAGTTAGAAAGTGTATTAACCATGTCATACACTTAGAAAGGTGATGAACATGCAATTCAATACGAGGACACCAGTTTACCTACAAGTCGTCGACTACTTCAAAAAGAAGATGGCACTCGGTAAACTGAAAGCCGGGGATGAAATGCCATCCCGGCGAGAACTAGCGAACGATTTAAAAATTAATCCGAACACCGTTCAAAAAGCGTTCAAAGAAATGGAGGACCAACAATTGATTACGACCGAACGAAATCGCCCGAGTCGTGTAACGACAGATGGTACGGTATTGGCACAAATCCGCTCTGAGATTGTAGATGACGCGGTCGCAGTATTTGTGGAAGCGATTCAAGAACTCGACGTCTCGGTAGACGAGCTGGTCGATAAGATTAAACGACAGTACAAGGAGGGGACGTACGATGATCGAAGTGTTGGGAGTTAAAAAGCGCTATCGCCGGAAACAAGTCATTGAAGACGTTTCGTTCACAGCGAATAAAGGGGAAATCACGTGCCTGATTGGGCTGAACGGGACGGGAAAATCAACGTTATTGAAAGGCATCATGGGATTGACACCTTTCGATAAAGGTTCGGTATTGATTGATGGAAAACCAATAGATTTGAATCGTGTCGCCTTTGTCGCCGACCATGCGATGTTCCCGATTCATTTCACGATTGAGCAATGTGAAGCGTTTATGAAAGATTTCTATCCGACATTTGATTCGGCATTATTTGCTCGTCTCGTCGAAGATTTTAAATTATCCCCGGAAGATAAGTTGAGAGAGTTATCGAAAGGGACGCTCGCCAAAGCGAATCTTGCGCTCGGCATTGCCCAAGACCCTGATTATCTATTGCTCGATGAGCCGTTCTCAGGAATCGATGTCTTTTCGAAAGAACAGATTGTTGAACTGTTCTCAAGTGAAATCATGGAGAGCCGGGGCGTCCTCATTACGACACATGAAATAGAGGATATCGAATACTTGATCGACAAGGCAGTCATGTTGAATAACGGACGCATCGTTCGTGAGTTTGACGTCGAGGATGTCCGTTTCATTCACGGGAAGTCAATCGTCGATGTGATGAGAGAGGAGTACGGGGCATGAATCTATTGAAACTATTGAGTTGGGAAGTTGAACGTGTCACGAAACCGTTCTTGACATTAGTCGCAGGTCTTATCGTTCTACAGTTTGGATATCTCGGTTACTTTTTATGGGACGAAACAAACTTTTATGAACAGTTGCGACGTGAAGGAAATGCGGACTATCAACTATCATTTTTAAATTACTTAAATGGCACTCCGTATCTTTTATCACTCGGAATTGCCGTTGCAGCGATGTTGCTGTACAGCGTATGGATCTGGTATCGCGATTTTCAAGGACGAGGGACGTTCATGATGCGACTGCTCACGATGCCACAAAAGCGGATGACCTTGTTCTTCGCTAAACTCGCTACCATTTTAATGATGACGTTAGGGTTATTTGCCATCGAATGGATTGCCCTCAAATTACAGTACATAGCGTTCACGAGTTGGTTTGATGGAAAGATGATACCGATGGGAGGCTCATTCGAGCAAGCTATTTCCTACCATGGGATGTTAATGGTTATGTATCCTTCTTCGCTCATCAACTTTGTCATTCATCAATTGATAATCACGATTGCTGTGCTCTTCATCTTCACATTCGTGTTGATTGAACGAAGTTTCTGGCAACGGACGATGTGGTCACCGGTACTTAGCTTGTCAATTCTAGTTGTCATCTTTACTATTCCAGTTTTAGGTTACGCGTTCCTGTCGAATCGACTAATTTATGATGAGACGATCGTGTACGTTGGTGTGGTATTGATGGTATGGACGAGTGTGACGATGTGGCTCGGCAGACGCTTTTTACAGACGAAACTGAATGTGTGAGGTGAGAAGATGAAACGAATGTGGAATATGACCGCGCTCGGTGCGGTCATCGTGATTGGGCTTGGGACGTTTGCCGTTGATGCGACAGAACCGAAAGCAGAATGGGCGCTAGACGTCAGTTCGAATCCATCAGTGTGGGAAGACGCAGTGGTAGAGATTGGTTATAGCAGAGAGGATGATGTTGAACAGTGGTTTGAAGTGACCGCTAATGAAAGTCGCATCACGTCAAACTTGAACTATATAGCTGAGGGACTGCGATATCGGCAACGTTTGAATGGAGATGCGCGTTCCATCCATCGAATCATGAATGGATGGACGTATGCCCAATCGATTCGGACAGAAGACGGATATATCGGGGTCGGTCAGGATGGCATGAAAGAGCTCATCGTGTTTAAACAAGAAGATGGTGAAAAATTATCAACGTTTTCATTCGATGCCAGTGATTCAAAAATATACGACATCGTGAACGGGGTGTGGGCAGGCGCATTTCTGAATGATGGCCAGTTAAACTTAGTCTATCGAGATGGATATGACGGTGAAGAAAAAACAATGCTCGCTACGTTTAATGAAGCGATGAATGAGGTGACCGTCAAAGAATTGAGCATGGATAAAGGATTTATCACCCATGTCATCAATACGAATCGATTTTACGTTACTGATTTATTTTCACAGATGGCAGAAACACGATACATCCCTGTCGGTGTCAGCTCGTACGAAGTGATCCGAGAAGGGGAAGAGGAAATCAATGTTGAGGATCCGGATCCAGGACTCTTCGCTTACGATACAAAAACGGGTAAAGTTGTTCAACTGGCAGAAGGGCAAGGCTTTTGGGATTATACAGTGTCGGGCCACAACCTGTTCGCCTTAAATGAGGACGGCGAGGAACTTGTCATCGACTTGAACACCGGGAAACAAACGACCCGGGAAGTTCTTGATTCAGTGGATCACGCATTCTATGAAAATGGTCGCCTTTACCAAACGCGCCAAGCGAAAGACGGGGTCGTCATCGATGTATACGAGGATGGGAAACAAATCTCGAGTGCGGCGATCACGCCTGAAAACGAAGAAGCGCGTGACATGCTCAAACAGATTGACGTAGATGTCAGACAAAAATAAGCAAAGGGCCGCGGCCCTTTGCTTATTTTGATGGTTTCGGTATGATGACGCCTTCTTCTAAATCGAGCAACAAGTCAATCAGTTCCGCGCAGAACTCCGGGAACTGTTCCAAAAAGGCACCGGGACCGACTTCATCTGTAAAGTCGATATACAGGTCGGCGACATTCCCAGACATCTTCGCAGGTAAGGCGAGAAACGCCGAACCGAAACGCCAACTGCCTCGGATATCGAGTAGCTTCCCGAGAATGAGGTCGCCGGTCTCACGTTCTTCTGGTAACTGAACAACGTATGTCTCTTTTGACTCCCAGTCTTTCAACTGACCGTCTTCTGTGACTTCAAAGATGCTACAACGTGGGACAGCTAGTCCACGGAGTGCGTGATAGAGGGCAGGGGACATGTCGCTCTTATGGTCGGCCAAGTAGCGACCATGGGGTGTCATCCCATCCTCATCCGTCTCAAAGAAGACGGCCCAATCGATGAAGAGGTCACGGAAGAGTTCGGCATCTTTTAAGTGCCATGTCCCTTCCGATGCAATCTCTTGAATATAGTTCGTCCACTGTGTGCTTCGCGCAAGAGCCGCTTGCTCATACAACTTTTTCAGTTCGGCAAGCAATTCGGACTCTTCGACGAGCAAAGGGAAGGGAATTACTTTCCGGTCTTTTTTCATCGGCGCGGTCCTCGCTTGTTCGCAGGACGTTTGACGACAGGAGGCTTCTCCTCAATCCGTTTCTCAATCACGTCACCGCGATAGATTTCGAGCTCTTTCAACTCGACACCGAGTTGACGCGCGAACGATTTCAAGTGCGGCAGGTCATCCGTCGTCACGAGTGAAAGGACAGTCCCTCCCGCGTTACCACGAGCGGTACGGCCAGAACGGTGGATGAAGTCATCAATGGACTCCGGTAAGTCGAAATGGACGACGTGTGTCACATCTTCAATATCGAGACCGCGTGCAGCAAGACCGGTCGTGATGAGGAGCGGGTATTCGCCTTTACGGAATTCGCGGAGCGTCTCGACGCGTTCGCGCTTCCCTTTTAAGCTGTCGAGCATCCGGTAGTTCACTTTCAACTTTTCAAGTTCTCCGCGAAGCGGTGGCAAGAACGAGCGGTTGTTGATGAAGGCGAGTGCCTTCACACCGTCGACGTGTGAAAGACGACGAAGAAGTTCCGGTTTATACCGGCGTGTCGTTAACAGATAGCCGTATGTCACTTGATCGCTTACGGCACGTTCGATTTTGATATGAGCCGGTTCGTTCATGAATGGTGACGCCCACTCTTGGAGTGAGTCGGTGAGTGTTGCCGAGACGAGTGCAAGCTGACGCTCGTGCGCGGTATGCTTGATGATTCGTTCTGCCGCCTCTGTCAAACCGCTGTCGATGATTTGGTCGGCTTCATCCAAAATGACGGTATGTGTCTCGTGGAGCTTCAGTTTTTTCTTGTCGATCAACTCGACGAGACGACCTGGTGTCCCAACGATCAAATGTGGCTTCTTCTTGATTCGGTCGATTTGACGTTTCAATTCGACACCACCGATGAACGAACCGATGCGGACGTCGCCTTTTTCGGTGAAACGTTGTGCGACTTGTTGAATCTGCATGACAAGTTCACGGGTCGGGGCGACGACAACGACTTGGATGCGGTCATTCGATGGGTCGATCTTTTCAATGGCTGGAAGGAGGTAGGCGAGTGTCTTACCCGTTCCGGTTGGTGCCTCGATTGTCACGTCTTTTCCATCTAATAGTAGGGGAAACGCTTCTTTTTGGACCGGCATCGGCTCACTGAAGCCCATCCGATCCCACGTTTCGTTAATAAAAGGTTTTGTAAAATTCATATTCGGTCTCCTTATCTTTAGGCAAAAACAAAGGAAGCGACAGCGCTCCCTCGTCAAATATAGCGAACATGCTCCTGACCATCTTCCATGGAAGAACGTAACGTCTGTGTATACGTCTGACCGTCTTCGATGAGTTGGATGTGGGCGTCTGCACCTTCTGCTGTCAATTCAACTTTCTCAATCGTGAATCCTTGATAAACGCGATACTGTAACTCGGCCGTCATGTTCTCGAACGGTTTCAGTTCCGGATGTGTCGTAATGACATGGATTGGACGCGACAAAAGTGCGGCGAGTAGCTGGTCGCGATAATCGATAAAATCTTCGTTCTCGATGTCATCATCGAAGCGGATCCAAAACCCTCCGTCTTCAAATTCTGTGATAAATCCGTCACGCTTTTCGCCAGCCTCATCGACCTTTAATGAGATGCGATCGCCAACCTGAAAGGCATGATTTGCTGTTAATGGTTCATACGTCATGAGTAGAACCCCTTCCTCTTATACAATGTTCTGCCTTCATTGTGTCTGATACGACACAAAAATTCAAGTTCTAACCGAGTGATGTGAGATTAATCACCTTAAAAACTGTATAGTTCGTCACAGAACAATCAAATTAGTACAGATGATAGGTAAACGTTATCTAATTGGGAATCATCTGTTTCAAACTATATAAACTAGCGGATATAACAGTTTGTAAAACGCTTTCAATAACGGCTGTTTCATCACGTTCATAAGATTGTTACAAGTTTCACAAGAATGTAAAACATATTGTTCACGTTTTCACGTACACTCACAGTATAGATAACACGCAGTTACTTTCGAGAATGAGGAGTGAATCAACATGGCAACCGAAATCAAATCCGCATGGTCAGGTTTTATCCCTGGTCAGTGGACGAATGAAGTGAATGTCAGTGAATTTATCCGTTTGAACCGTCATGAGTACACAGGAGACGATACGTTTTTAGCAGGTCCGACTGAAGCGACAAACGTTCTTTGGAATCGTGTGATGGAACTAACAAAAGAAGAGCGTGAACGTGGAGGCGTCTGGGACGTCGATCAACACACACCATCGACAATTGTGTCGCATGGACCAGGTTACTTAAACAAAGAGTTAGAGAAAGTCGTTGGCGTTCAGACGGATGAGCCGTTCAAACGTTCGATTCACCCGAATGGCGGCATCCGTATGGTCGATGCGGCACTCGAATCATATGGTTTCGAGCCAGACGAAGAAATCACAAAAATTTACTCAGAGATTCGTAAAACACATAACCAAGGTGTCTTCGATGCCTATACACCAGAAATGCGGGCCGCTCGTAAATCAGGAATCATCACAGGGCTTCCCGATGCATACGGACGCGGACGCATCATCGGTGACTACCGTCGTGTCGCCCTTTATGGAATCGACTTCTTGATGGCAGAACGCAAAAAAGACTTGGCAAAACGTGGCGGTTTCTTATCTGAATCGGACATCCGTGACCGCGAAGAACTATCGGAACAACTTCGTGCCCTCCAAGAACTTAAACAACTCGGGGCCGCTTATGGATTTGACCTCGGTCGTCCTGCGGAAAATACGCAAGAAGCATATCAATGGGTATACTTGGCGTATCTTGCTGCCATCAAAGAACAAAACGGTGCCGCGATGTCACTCGGTCGCGTCTCGACCTTCCTTGACGTGTACGCTGAACGTGACCTTGAAATGGGTCGCTTAACAGAATCAGACGTCCAAGAAATCGTTGACCACTTCATCATGAAACTTCGAATCGTCAAATTCTTACGGACACCGGACTACAATGAATTATTCTCAGGTGACCCGACTTGGGTGACAGAATCAATCGGTGGGATGAGTCAAGACGGTCGCTCGAACGTCACGAAGAGTTCATTCCGGTTCTTGCATTCACTCACGAACCTCGGACCAGCTCCAGAACCAAACTTGACGGTCCTTTGGTCGACGAAACTTCCAGAAGGATTCAAACAATACTGTGCGAAAATGTCGATTGAAACTTCGGCTATTCAATATGAGAACGATGACTTGATGATGCCACAATTCGGTGATGACTACGGCATCGCATGTTGTGTGTCACCGATGAAGATCGGGAAACAAATGCAGTTCTTCGGTGCGCGTGCCAACATGGCGAAGGCTCTCCTTTATAGCATGAACGGCGGTCGTGACGAGAAGAGCGGTGCTCAAATCGCTCCAGTTTGGGAAATGAACACAGAAGACGTGCTTACGTACGAAAAAGTATATGCCGACTTTGACCGGACGCTCGACTGGTTGGCAGAGCTATACGTGAATACGCTCAACGTCATTCACTTCATGCACGATAAATATGCGTATGAACGAATCGAAATGGCGCTTCACGATCCTGAAATCTTACGGACGATGGCTTGTGGGATCGCGGGTCTCTCGGTAACGGCGGATAGTCTTTCAGCAATCAAATACGCAAACGTCAAACCGATCCGTAATGAAGAAGGAATCATCGTCGACTTCGAAACAGAAGGGGACTTCCCGAAATTCGGAAACAATGATGACCGTGTCGATGCAATCGCCGTCGAACTCGTCGAATCATTCATGGAGAAAGTACGGAAACATAAAACATATCGTGACGCACTTCATACGCAATCGGTCCTCACGATCACATCGAACGTCGTCTACGGTAAGAAAACAGGAAATACGCCAGACGGTCGTCGTGCGGGTGAACCATTCGCTCCAGGTGCCAACCCAATGCATGGACGGGATACAAAAGGTGCGGCTGCATCGCTCTCATCTGTTGCGAAACTTCCATTTGAACACGCACAAGACGGAATCTCTTACACGTTCTCAATCGTACCGAAAGCACTCGGAAAAGAAGAAATCGCGCGCGAACTCAACTTGGCGGCGCTTCTCGATGGGTACATGAGCGGAGAGCACAAAGGACATCACTTGAACGTTAACGTCTTCAACCGCGAGACGCTTCTCGACGCAATGGAACATCCAGAAGAATATCCACAACTCACAATCCGCGTATCAGGATATGCGGTCAACTTCATCAAGTTGACACGTGAGCAACAGATCGACGTCATCAACCGTACGTTCCACGGTTCGTTGTAAGTAAAGGCTTAGCGGCCTTCCACGGAGGGCCGCTCATTCGTTAGGAGGTCATTTCGATGACAATGGGATATGTACATTCGGTCGAATCATTCGGAACAGTTGACGGCCCAGGGATTCGCTTCATCGTCTTTTTACAAGGTTGTGCCTTGCGTTGTTTATACTGCCATAATGCGGACACGTGGGATTTCAAAAAGAATAACCACCGCTCGGCTGAAGACGTCATTCAAGAGGCGCTCAGTTACCGTCCGTTCATGGAAGCATCGAAAGGCGGCATCACCATTTCTGGTGGTGACCCACTCGCGCAACCTGAATTTTTAGAGGCGCTGCTGCGTGAAGCGAAAAAGCATGGGCTTCATACGACACTTGATACGTCCGGTGCGCTCCGACCTCCTAATTTGGATGCGATTTTAGATCACACCGACCTTGTCTTGCTCGATATCAAGCATATCGACGACGACATGTGTAAGAAGTTGACGGGACGTAGCAATGCCAACACGCTCGCGCTTGCCGAACACCTTTCCGAGCGCGGAACGAAAATGTGGATTCGCCACGTCCTTGTACCTGGATGGACGCTCGAAGAAGGTGCGCTTCGTCGCACCGCCGCGTTCATTCAAAAGCTAGACCATGTCGAGAAAGTCGAGATTTTGCCTTATCATGAGATGGGCGTCTACAAATGGGAGGCGCTCGGACTCGATTATCCGCTTAAAGGCACGAAGCCCCCGACATCCGAGGAAGTCGAATGGGCAGAAGGGATTTTGCAGGGAACCATATAAAAAAGCAAGCGCAGGCCGATGTGGTCTGCGCTTGTTTTATAAATCAGAAAATAAAGGTTTGGATGATTAAGAAAAGATTTAATGCGATGACGATTGTCGTAATTCCCCAACCGATCCATGTCGTCATCCGATGATTCACGAGTTCGCCCATCAAGGATTTGTTGCTCGTGAAGAGAAGCAGAGGAACGAGGGCGAATGCGATACCGAATGACAGGATGACTTGGCTCCACACGAGAGCATTCGTCAAGTTCACACCGGAAAGGATGAGTAAGAGTGGCGGAGCCATCGTAATCACACGACGTACATAAATCGGGATATGTTTTTGAATATAGCCTTGCATGACGACGTCTCCAGCCAAAGTCCCGACGGATGCGCTCGACAATCCGGCAACCATTAGTCCAATTCCAAACAGCATGGCGATCGGTGAACCTAAAAAGGAGTCAAATTGCTGGTGTGCAATCTCTAAGTCGCTCACGACGAATCCATTCTTATAGAAGACAGCGGCTGCGATTATTAGCATACTCGCATTGATTGCACCAGCGAGCACCATGGCAATCGTTACATCGATTCGTTCAAATTTCATGATACGTTTACGTGCGACGGCATCTTTACCCGTGATGCGTCGTTGTGTCAACGCAGAGTGTAAATAGATGGCATGAGGCATAACGGTAGCGCCTAATATTCCAGCAGCCAATAATATACTCTCCGTCCCATCGAACCGAGGGATGAGAAGACCGGATAAGAGTGGTTTTACTTCTGGTTGAGCACTGAACGTTTGAATGGCAAAAGCGAGCGCGACGACGAGTAGCATCCCCGTCACAATCGTTTCAAGTGGACGATATCCCCGACGTTGTACTTCCAAAATAGCAAAAGAACCGACGGCGGCCAGAAGTGCCGCTTGAATGAGTGTTACATCAAACACGAGATAAATTCCGAGTGCCGCCCCTACAAACTCTGCTAAATCTGTCGCCATGATCATGAGTTCGGCTTGAATCCATAAAAAGATAGCAGTCTTCTTAGAAAAACGGTCACGACAAATCTCAGGCAAGTTTTTTCCGGTCGCGATTCCAATTTTAGCAGACAATGTTTGAATCAATCCGGCCATCAAGTTAGCGACTAAGATGACCCATAAAAGCAAGTAACCGAATTGAGATCCAGCGGCAATGTTCGTTGCATAATTTCCGGGATCGATATAAGCGACCGAAGCGACGAACGCTGGACCTAAAAAAGGAAGGAGCGTCTTTATTTTTTGAGACATTGATTTGTGAGTGAGAGCCGAATCCACTTCGTTCAGCATGCCGAATCCTTCTTTCTTTTGCGTAATGGTTAATTTTTTTCCCTAGGTAAACTTTTTAAGTATACGGCAATTTTACGCCTGTGATGAGAACCTGTCAAATTTCAAATAAAAAACTGTGAGTCGTTTGACTCACAGTGCAACGGTTCTAAGGTCGACGTTTTTTCTTTTCTAATACACGAGCGTGTTCCGCCTGCTTCTTTTCCATATAAAGAAGTTCCTGTTCTAGCTTGACATAACTGGCATAGCGCTTCGCATCTAACGTACCGTTCGTTAGCGCTTCTTGAACGGCGCAGCCCGGTTCTTTCTGATGTGAGCAGTCGCGGAAGCGGCATGTCTCGGCAAGTGCTTCGATATCACGAAACGTCTCATCGAGATGCTCGCTTCCTTCCCATAGTCCGAATTCTCGCATCCCTGGTGTGTCGATGACGTATAAGTCATCGATCCGGAACAGTTCGCGGTGTGTCGTCGTATGTTTTCCGCGCTCGTCCTGCGCCCGGACGGCTTGCGTGACGGCAAGTGTCTCGTGGGCGAGGGCGTTCGTCAGCGTAGATTTTCCGACGCCGGACGAACCGACGAAGGCGATCGTGCTCTCACTCGGCAATGCGTGACGAAGTTCAGCCACACCTTCTCCCGTCACAACACTGACGGGGAATACTTGAATTCCGGGTGCGTTCACTTGAATGTCTTCGAGCAATGTGTCGACGGAGTCGACTTGATCGGTCTTTGTCAAGACGATGATTGGGATTGCCCCGGTGTCCCAAGCGGCTAGCGTATAGCGTTCTAGGCGACGAATGTTGAAGTCGTGTCCACACGCCATCGTAATCAAGACGTAGTCGACGTTCGCGCAGATCAGTTGTTCACGTGTCTCGTTGCCGGCGGCCGCTCGTGAAAGAACGGTCCGACGCTCAAGGAGATGGTGAATCGTACCTTGACCATGCTCGCGAACTTGAATCGTGACATAATCGCCGATGACCGGGTAATCCCGTTCGCTCGTCGCGGCATGTCGAAATTTTCCGGAAACCCCGCACATATAGGCGTTTTCTCCGATTGATACCGTATAAAGATGTTGGAACTGTGCCGTGACACGTCCCGTTTCAGTTTGTTGATTCAAAAAGAATCCTCCTTTTAGTGATGGAGGACGACAGCCCTCCGATTTGCTGACATTTGGTTACGTGCATGCATCATGTTGCTCATAAAACATCATCCTTTCGTTGTTCGATAGCATTAATGTACCACAGTTATTGGAAACGGTACCATCTCAGTCTAAAGACTGAGGTGAAACAAGCCTTCCGCTCGTCGACCTATGTCAAATAACGTATTATGATAAGAGTGTACTTAACAAGGAGGGATGACAGATGAATCACCAAGTGAAAAAGGTGTTGTTCATCGTGGCCGCGATCGCTCTAGTGCTCGTGTTGATCGGTTCTTTACCGAATATGATCTTATTCGGATTAGGAGCGCTCTTGACGCTTTGGGCTGGAGTCCGTTTTCAGGCTGTGACACACATCGGTGCTAAAGTTGGTTTCGGGATCCTTGCCGTCATTGGGATTGGGACGATGCTCTCAAACATTTGGGCGCTCGTCGGAATCATTGTCGCGTGGTTGTTGTTTAAAGGGTATATGATGTATACAAGTGAAAAACGCGACCCGGATGTCGAGATTTTAAATGCAGACGGAACGCGTGCCGGTCGGAGCAGCTTCCAGCAGTTTGATCAAGTGTGGCAAAAATTTGTTAATCGTCGTTGAGATTTCATAAGGAGGATTCACCATGAAGACACCGTTTGATCAGTTTCGTGAATTAGCGAATGAATTGACGAAAGAAATTTCGAAAGAAGTGAAGAAGTATCAGGATAAAGAGATGCCACGTTCAAGTGGAGAAGCGGAATTGAACCGTCATATCCGCGGAGCGGAGAAGGAAGCGTTGTCGGTTGAACGACTCGTGGAACGTCAACGTACATTGCTTGCAGAACTTGCTGGAAAACGTGATGATGCCAAGAAGATGGCAGATAAACGATATGAGCAAACAGAACTGGCGAAACAAGCCGGGGAAGAAAAGTTGGCAGAACGTGCGGCACTCGAATCCAAACATTACGGGGAACAGTACCGTTACTTTGAAGGATTGATTGACGAAGGTGAGCGCGAGTTAGATACATTAGAGCGTCGTGCGCTCGAGATGAAACTCAAACTCGATGAGATGCAAAATAAACGCTATGAGTTTGCGATGCGCGAAAACCTAGACTTGTTAAAAGGGGCACTCGACCAAATCTTTGGTCAAAATACGTCTCAGTCGCATCCATTCACTGAGGAAGAAAAGAAAGAACAACCTGCCGAAGAGAAGCAAGACACGCAGGAAGATGAAGATGATTTTGAAGCAAAATTGAAAGAACTGGAGCGTCGCTTTAAACAAGAGTGAGGCGATGGTTCGGCGATGACCTGAACAAGGTCATCGCTTTCTTTGCTTCATACATATGAACAGAAAGGGGGAATGGACATGGAACGTTGGAACACACGTCAAATCATTGGATTTATGATTATCTTATTTTCAGTCGGACTCTTCATCGATATCGTGACGGGTGGGAATAGCGTCTTATTCAGCATGATCCTCCCGCTGCTTCTCCTCTACATCGGTCGACGGTTCAGTCGTCGGGGGAAGCAGTCTGCTAGCTATATTTTTTACGCAATTGGGGGAATCCTCTTGATTGGCTTGATTTTCTCATCTGCGGCATTCGGATTCGTGCTCTCCGGACTCCTCCTGTTATTCGGCTATCGACTCTATAAGAATCGACCGGTCGAATCGAAAATCCGGACACCCCTTCGTCAAGAACAAGCCTTCTCATTTGGGATGAAGGAATCGGGGCACTATGTGTTACGTGATACGAATGAGTTCTTTTTACTACGGGACGTTGAGATGGATTTGTCACAAGCCATCATTCCGGAAGGAGAGACGTTCTTACTCCTCAATGGACTTGCGGGAGACATTCGAATTCTCATTCCTGCGGGGTATGACTATTCGATTGACGCATCGATCGGCTTCGGTAAAGTGCAGGTCGATGACTCGAACTATTCGCCGGTGTTCAATCGTCGCTTCTATACAGCGTCTGATGATTATGTCCAGGCTACACGAAAAGTCCGGATTCATATCGTGCTCATGAGCGGAAGTGTCGAGGTGATGACGGTATGAAAAAAGATTCTTATCCACGAACGGTCGTCTGGCATCAACTGTTTAGTAGCTTGTTGACGGCTTTCTTGATTACTGTAGCGTTTCTCATAGGTGACTCGACTTCATTGAGCGATTTATTTTCGCGTGAAGAAGGGTTGCCTTTCGGTGTGTCCATTCTAGTGATTGCCGTCTTGATCGGAAGTATCTTTGGCGTCGGTTCGTATTTTTATTTGCGCCGAGACTTTCGGGAAGTCGCCAATGCCCTTTGGAAACTAGAGAATCAAAAAGACATCACTTTCCGCCCGATGTCCCCATACCGAGATACACTCGAACGAATCGTCCGCGTATCGAAACAGCGCCAAGAGATGGTCGAGATGGCGAAGCGAGTCGGTGAGCGTCCGGTCAGTGTGGAAGAGGCGCGGAGTGAGGCCGTCGTCGAAGAAAGACGTCGCGTCGCACGAGAACTTCATGATTCGGTGAGTCAACAGCTCTATGCCATCTCGATGATGACCACAGCGGTCAAACAGACGATGCAGACGAAACCAGATCTCGCGAGTAAACAAATGGAACAAGTCGAGCTCATGGCGCAGACCGCACAGGCAGAGATGCGTTCGTTGCTGTTACAACTTCGGCCGGTCGAATTAGAAGGCATGACACTTAAGACAGGAATCGAACGCTTGTTAGAAGAACTGTCTCGTAAACAATCGACCGAGCTCGTCTGGCGTTTAGAGGAAGTGAAGCTCTCCCGGCACACTGAAAACGAACTGTTTCGGATTGTTCAGGAAGCGATTAGTAACACGTTACGACACGCCAAAGCGACTCGTTTAGAAATCGAGATGCGAACCGTGCAACAGACAGTCATCTTAAAGATTAACGATGACGGAATCGGATTTAATGTGGACGATACACAAGTCGCCTCATATGGATTACAATCGATAAGAGAGCGTACGGCAGAAGTCGGTGGAACGTTGCGATTGGTCAGTGTGCCGAATGTCGGGACACAAATTGAAGTACGTGTGAAACAACAAGTGGAGGGGTAATGATGATTCGAGTTGTATTAATTGATGATCATGAAATGGTTCGGGCGGGCGTATCTGCCTTTTTATCGACACAACCGGACATCGAAGTCGTCGGCGAAGCATCGGACGGAGCAACGGGAGCCGAGCTTGCGATTGCGGAGAAGCCGGACGTTGTCCTTATGGACTTGGTGATGGAGCCCGTTGACGGAGTCGAATCGACGAAACGAATTAAAGCAAATTGGAAAGAAGCGAAGATTTTGGTCGTGACGAGTTTCTTGGATGATGAGAAAGTGTATCCCGTCATCGAAGCAGGTGCGATGAGCTATGTCCTCAAGACAGCGAATGCAAATGAAATCGCAGATGCGATTCGTCAAACCGCTGCCGGCAATCCGGTCATGGCCGCCCAGGTAACAGGAAAGATGCTCGAACGACTGCGTCATCCGGAAATGACACTTCATGAGAGTCTCACTGCCCGTGAACGAGAAATCTTGCAACTGATGGCGGAAGGCAAGTCGAATCAAGTGATCGCGGACGAATTGTTCATCTCACTCAAAACAGTGAAGACACACGTGTCGAACATCTTGACGAAGCTTGACGTCTATGACAGGACCCAGGCAGTCGTCTATGCGTTCCAACATAACTTGGTCAGTAAAGGATGAACCGTCTCCCTGTGGTTGAAACGGAGCGCCTCCGACTGCGACCTCTCCAAATGGAGGACGGTCCGCACGTATTCGCCATCTTTTCAGATGAACACGTGCTACGCCACTACGGAATGGAACCACATCGGACGTTAGAAGAAACGGAACAGATGCTCACGCATATGCTCGCACAAATCGAAACAGGTGCGATCATCCGTTTTGCCATCGAGCATCGCGAATCAAAAGCGTTAATCGGGACAATCGGGTTTCACAATCGGGCACCGTCGCATCGGCGTGCCGAGATCGGTTATGAACTCAAACCAGAGTATTGGCGTTCGGGTTATGCGACGGAAGCCCTTCACGCAGCGCTTCAGTTTGCCGTGACGTGTGAAATTGAACGGGTCGGTGCCATCGTCTATGTCGAGAATCTTGCATCCCAACGCATGTTGGAGAAGAATGGATTCGTTCAAGAAGGTCGACTACATAACTATATGCGTCAGCGTGGACAATCTCATGACGTGTATGTCTATAGCTATATGACCCATCAGTCAGTCTGAGCACACCGACCACAAACGGTGTGCTTTTTTCGTTTGTAAGAGAAATAAAATGGGAACCAACTAGAAGTGAGTCAATCAAAGGAGGATGATGAGATGAAAGCAGCATATATCGAACAGTATGGCGGATCGGATGAGTTCAAAATAGGGGAACTTGAACAACCGGCAATCGGTGCAGATGACGTATTAATTGAAGTTCATGCCGCAAGCGTCAATCCGGTCGATTGGAAGCTCCGTGAAGGATACTTGAAAGAAATGCTCCATTACGAGATGCCGCTCGTCATCGGGTGGGATGTATCGGGTGTCATCAAAGAAGTTGGGGCGAATGTGACCGAATTGAAGGTTGGAGATGAAGTGTTTAGCCGACCAGAAATCGCGCGCCAAGGCACATATGCCGAGTACGTCGCAGTCGATTCCCATCTTGTCGTCAAAAAACCAGCTTCGCTTAGTTTTGAGGAGGCCGCTTCACTGCCGCTCGTCGCGCATACGGCATGGCAAGTCATGTTCGAAGTGATGGATGCCAAACCGGGTGATCGAATCTTCATCGGAGCCGGTTCAGGTGGTGTCGGAACGGTAGCCATCCAGCTCGCGAAAGCACACGGTTTGTATGTCGTCACATCGACAAGCACGCCGAACGTGGATTGGGTCAAAAAACTTGGAGCCGACGAGGTCATCGACTATAAACAACAAGACCCGGCAGATACTGTCCGCGATATTGATTTCGTATTCGATACGATGGGGGGCGACGGGCAGAGCAAACTGTATCGAATGCTTAAAGAGAATGGGATGCTTGTCTCCATCTCCACACCACCGAATGAAGAGGAAGCCAAACAGGCGAAGGCCCGTGCCGAGTACGTCTTCATGCAACCGACAGGGGAGCGTTTGAAAAAAATTGCGGAAGCTGTTGAAAAAGGCGAACTAAAACCTGTGATTGACCGGGTCTTTGATTTAGAAGATACGAAACTTGCTCATGACTATGGAGAAGAAGGGCATGCCAAAGGCAAAATCGTCATTCGAGTGAAATGATAAAAAAGAGGTGGATTTCCGGAACACGCTCTGGAAATCCACCTCTTTTTATTAAATTTGATAAGCTACCTTATTTGGAGGTCAGCCTTTTTTCTGTGCTTGTATTTGTTCATCGATTTCGGATAGGTAGGTCCAACGTTCCATCTTCGCATCGAGTGTTTCTTTCAGTTCTGCGATTGTTGCGTACAACTCATTGACTTTACCAAGGTCGCTACCCGCTGATGCAAGTGTCACTTCTTGCGCTTCAATCTGCTCTTCAAGTGCGGCGATGTCTTCTTCGATCGTGTCCCATTCCTTCTGTTCTTTGAAGGTGAATTTCACGACCTCCGACTTCACGCGTTCCTTTTTCTCTTTAGGTTCTTTCTCTTTCTTCACTTGACGAACCTCTTCTTGTCGCATGGCCAGGTAGTCACTATATTCTGCGTGATACACCTGGATGATCCCATCTTCGAAGGCAATCAACTGTCCGGCGATCCGGTCTAAGAAATAGCGGTCGTGACTGACGGCGATGACTGTACCTGGGAATGATTCTAAATAGTCTTCTAAAACAGACAACGTCTCCGTGTCCAAATCGTTCGTCGGTTCATCGAGGAACAAGACGTTCGGTTCATCCATGAGAATCCGCAGGAGGACAAGGCGTCGTTTTTCGCCACCAGATAGCTTCGCAATTGGTTTGTATTGCGCGTCCGGTGAGAAAAGGAAACGTTCGAGCATCTGCCCCGCCGTGATGACCTCGCCGTCCGGCGTATGAATGACTTTGGCGATGCGTTCGATCTCATCGATGACCCGTCGTGACTCGTCTTCAAATTCGACTTGTTGTCCGTAATAGCCTAAATAAACAGTTTCTCCGTGCACGATCGTACCGTTTGTCGGTTCTAGGCGCTTGGCGAGCAAGTTCATGAGTGTTGATTTCCCACTCCCGTTCGGTCCGACGATTCCGTAGCGTTCACGGCGACCGAAAATCCAATTAAACTGCCGAATGAGAAGGGAGTCGTCGTATCCGAAAGACAAATCTTCGACTTCGATGACCTTTTTGCCGAGACGTCGTGATCCGACCGAAACGTCGAGCGTCTCGTCTTCCGCTAAGCTCTCTTGATGTTTCAAGTCTTCGACGCGTTGAATGCGTGCCTTTTGTTTCGTTGTCCGGGCTTTCGCGCCTCGACGTAACCAGGCGAGTTCGCGACGTAATATATTCTGTCGTTTCTGTTCCATCGATTGTGCCCGTGCTTTTCGCTCGGCACGCTTCTCGAGAAAGAGTTCATAGTTCCCGTTATAGAAGTAACTCGTTCCATCCGCAATCTCCAAAATGTGATTCGTGACACGATTCAAGAAATAGCGGTCGTGGGTGATGAGCAGGATGGCTCCTCGGTAATCGGCAAGCATCGTTTCGAGCCATGCGATTGTATCGGCATCCAGTTCGTTCGTCGGCTCATCTAAAAGGAGCAAGTCCGCTTCATCGAGTAACGCTGCGGCGAGCGCGACTCGCTTTTGTTGACCCCCAGACAAGGCGTTCACATCGATTGACACGTCAGGAAGACCGAGCCGGTTCAAAATCGACTTCAGTTTTGCTTCCGTTTCCCAAGCGTCTGCGGCATCGACGGCCTGTTGGGCTTTCATGAAGCGTTCAAGTAATTGCTCACTTGTCGGGTCCGCTTCGAGTGCTTGCCGGGCGCGTTCGAACTGTTTCAACGCTTGAACGGACGGAGTGTCACTTGTGAACAAAGCGTCTAGAATCGTTTGTCCTTCGTTAAATTGAACCGTTTGAGTCAAGTAGCGAATCCGATAATCGTTCGGATGCTGCATCGTGCCTCGATCTGCTGTCTCGGTACCGGCGATGATTTTCATGAACGTCGATTTCCCCGAACCGTTCACGCCGATAATCCCGATACGGTCTCCGGGATGGATTGTCATCGTCACATCATCAAATAAGACTTTGTCGGCAAACTCTTTATGAATGCCTTCAATCATTAATAAACTCATGCGTTCTCTCCTTCAAGCTGTTGACGAATGGCCGCCTCGACCGTCGCTGCGATTTCCTTGTTCGGCAAATCGGCCGGATCAATCGCAGGTAAGAACGTGACATCGACCGTTGCCGGGGTGATTCGATTTTTGGCTTCTAACAATTTATAACTGCCTTGAATCGCGACTGGAACAATCTTCGCACCACTTGATGTGGCAAGCGTCAAACTTCCAGCTTTAAACTCCTTCATCGGTCCACCTTTTGAGCGTGTGCCTTCTGGGAAGACAATCATCGATTGACCGGATTGAATCGTTTCGACTCCGGAACGAATGGCTTGAATCGATTGCCGACGGTCACTCCGGTCGATGAAGATACATCCCATCAATTCCATCCAACGTGGGATAATCGGGAATTTTTGAACCTCGATTTTTGAGATAAACGCTTTCGGTCGTTTCGTGGCGGTCAACATGATCGGGACATCGAAGTTTCCTTGGTGGTTCGACACGTAGACGACGGGTTCATCCGGAATCTGGTCTTGGCCATGGACACGGACGTCTGCACCTGCGATTTTTAGTAGAAACTGTGCCCATTTATAAGCGATATCTTGTACGTAACGGTAACGCTTTGGCGTTTCGATTTTTTTCGCCTTCTGTAAAAACGGGACGGTGATCGGTAATACGGCAAAAAATGAGAAAAACCATACAGCTGTTCGAATCATTCTATTCTCTCCTCTCATGATGACAACAAGAAAGAGTCTTCTTCTCTTGACGAGAATCCGACCCTTCGGCATGAATCCTTATTCCCAAAAGCGAGAATCGCTCTCTTCTTCCTCTTCTTCGAGCTCGAACGTAATGCGTTTATTCACAGGATCGACGACGAAATAGGCGCCGTCTTGCTCGATACTTTTGATTTGCATGGCCTGGTCACTTCCGATTTCGAGAGTGAGACGGATTCGATTGTCATCATCGACGAGCAAAATGCCGTCCTCTTTTAACCAGAGCTCCATGACAGGTGAATAACGAAGTAGCCATTCATTCGATAACGGGATTTCATTCATACGGTTGTGTGCCTCCTGCGATTATAAATCCATTGTACGATGTCTGTTCCTACATAGGATACCAAATGTGGCGAGGGAAGACGAGCGTTATGTAGAGCGTTTTCGAGTCGTAGAGTGCATTCTGTCCACGACGCGTTTGATTCGTTTCTGGTTCCGTCTTTCTACAAAATACTCGTTTGCCTGCATGAAGAGTTGTTTGAAGGAAGAGAGTCCCATGGCAATCAAGACGGCGAATAGAAATGTCCCGATTGGATCTTTGTACAATTCAGTCTGGAACAAGAAAGCAAGTCCTACGATTGATAAAATGGTCGTGAGAAAATAAAAAATCATAGCGGAGTCTCCTTTTCTTAAAGGGTATGAAAGAAAAAGGCATGGTCTTTTAATCGTATTCGACTTTTTGAAGGAAAATCCTGTTATGTATTCCAAAGAAAAAACGCCTTCAGTTGGCTGAATGGCGTTTACTCTTGGGTCATGTAAGTCGAAGATGACGAAACGTTCGTATCGACACCGTTTGAGAAAATAAAACTGAGTGATGCGAGCAATGCGAAAAAGGCGACAAGTAATCCTTTTGTAAAACGTTTTGCAAAAGAACGAGACTGTATATCAAACATTTATTATCCCCCGATCAATCCTAAATGAAACCTTATCTATACTGGACACTTCCTATATAATAACGTTTTCAAAAAAAGGATACTAGCAGAAAAAAAGGCGTTCACAAAATTGTCACAAAATTTTAATAAATCATGTGAGTTCATTAAACAATCGCCATTTCAACTGTCTCAAAACACGTTCACATTTTCGACACATTTATTCAAAATGTTGAAAGAGAACATGATATGATTAGGAACGTGTGTAGATAGGTATACTGACAGTAATAGCTTAGAAAAGGATGTGGGTGTAATGGCATTGCGAGCAGGAGAAGTAGTAGATTTAGTCGCGGAACGTTCTGCTGATTTTGGAGTATTCATTAGTAACGGCCGCGAAGAGGTGCTCCTTCACCGAAAAGAACAGACAGAAGAAGTGACGATCGGTCAAACAGTTCGCGTCTTCTTATATCATGATTCAGAAGGACGTCTCGCATCAACGATGACGATTCCGACCGTTTCATTTGATGAGTATGAATGGTTTGAGGTAACGGGCGTCCGGTATAACACAGGGGTCTTCGTGAATATCGGAATTCAAAAGGACGTTCTCGTTTCAATGGATGACTTACCGGAGAACCGGTCGTATTGGCCGCAGACAGGCGATCAATTGTGCATTCGCTTGAAGTATGACCAAAAAGGACGTTTGCTTGGGGACCCTGCACCATATGCGTTCTTGAACTTGTTGGCACGACCGTCGAAAGAAGAATGGAACAACCAGGACGTGCAGGCCATCGTCGTCAATAAACGTGAAGTGGGCGTCAACGTATGGGTCGAAGGCGAATCACTCGGTTTCTTGCATGAGGCAGAGATGACGCGTTGGCCACGTCTCGGAGAACAGTTGACCGTTCGTGTGACACAAGTCAAACAAGATGGTACGGTCCTCGTTTCGATGAAGCCACGTGCGTACGAGGCGATTGATGGTGATGCGGCGAGCATCCTCTCGTATATTGAAGAACGTGGAGGACAAATGCCATACGGAGATAAGACATCACCTGACATCGTCGACCGTGAATTCGGGATGAGTAAAGCGGCATTTAAACGAGCGCTTGGAAAACTGTTGAAAGAGAAGCAAGTTGAAAAGCTCGACAACGGCTACAAATTGAAATAAGATAACTCATGTTCGGGTGACATGAAAAAGTTTGAAAAATGTATTTCTTTCATTTTAGGAAGAAATACGTTATAGTTAATAAAGTTGACTATGAGGAAACATTGAGAAAACGTCTGTAGATCTGTCAAACTGAACTCAGACGTTTTTTGTATGAACAAAGGAGAATATAATTTGACAAAATTTCAAGACTTACAATTAAGTGAAGCATTAGTAAAAGGTGTACACAAAATGGGCTTCGAGGAAGCTACACCGATCCAAGCTGAGACAATTCCTGTCGCACTCACGGGAGTGGACGTATTAGGACAAGCACAAACAGGTACAGGGAAAACAGCAGCTTTCGGTATTCCGACAATTGAGCGAATCGATTCAAAGGCGCGTCAAGTCCAAGCACTCGTTCTTGCACCGACACGTGAACTTGCGATTCAAGTTGCAGAAGAATTAAACAAAATCGGTGAAACGAAGCGCGTATACGCACTTCCAGTATACGGTGGTCAACAAATTGACCGTCAGATCCGTGGTTTGAAAAAGAACCCGCAAATCGTCGTAGCGACACCAGGACGTCTCATGGATCACATGAAGCGTAAGACGATCAAACTCGATGACATTCAAACAGTCATCTTGGATGAAGCGGATGAAATGCTCAACATGGGCTTCGTTGAAGATATCGAAACGATTTTGGCTGGTCTTCCTGAAGAGCGCCAAACGCTTCTCTTCTCAGCGACAATGCCACCACAAATCAAAAAGATTGCTGAGCGTTTCATGAAGTCGCCGACAATCATCAAAGTCAAAGCGAAAGAAATGACAGTTGAGAACATCAACCAACAGTTCATCGAATTGCGTGAAGGTCAAAAATTCGATACGCTTTGCCGTTTGATCGACATCGACTCACCAGAACTCAGCATCATCTTCGCTCGTACGAAGAAGCGTGTAGACGAAGTGACAGAAGCACTCATCAAACGCGGATACACTGCAGACGGTCTTCACGGAGACTTGACGCAATCGAAACGTGACCAAGTTATTCGTCGTTTCAAAAACGGAACAATCGATATCTTGGTAGCGACTGACGTTGCGGCACGTGGACTTGATATTTCAGGTGTCACACACGTTTACAACTTCGATGTACCACAAGACCCAGAAAGCTACGTACACCGCATCGGTCGTACAGGTCGTGCTGGTAAAACTGGTACAGCCCTCACGTTCATCACGCCACGTGAATTTGGACAAGTGAAAGCAATTGAACGTGTAACGAACAAACGCATGAACCGTCGTCACGTACCGACAATCGCGGAAGTACTTGAAGGAAACCAAAAGCAAGCAGCTGAAGAATTGATCGAACGCGTTCAAGCGGGCGACTTCAAAGCTTACACGCAACTTGCGACAGAACTTCTTGAAGAGTACGAAGCAGTTGAAATTCTCGCTGCTGCCCTCCGTGGATTGACGAAAGAGCCAGATTCAACACCTGTTGAAATCTCGTACGCTGAACCAGTTCGTGTGAAACGCCAAGGTGGCCGTGGTGGCGATCGCGGTGGATACCGTGGTCGTAACGACCGTCGTGGCGGTGGCGGTGGCCGTGGTGGCGATCGTCGTGGTGGACGCGGTGGCGAACGTCGTGATGGACGTAGCGGAGACCGTAAAGGATCATTCCGTGGTGACGATCGTCGTCGCTCGGATGACCGTGGCCCACGCCGTCCGCGTGACTAATCATCGTGAAATGCCGCATTTCCTTAAGTGGATTTGCGGCATTTTTTATTGTGTCGTGCTACACTAGTTGAGTAGAGATAGAAGGATGAGGTGTCAACGGATGGTGGAATTAAGTTTCGGTCTCCTTGTGTTGCTTGGTTGTGTAATCGCACTCAAACCAATCGTGTCAAAGACAGACCGTCCTAATTTTCGTTATATCCCCGTGGCGACATTGTTATTTGGAGCGATGATTTTTTTAGTGTTAGCCATTGGAGTAGGCGGAAAGATGGGCATTGCATATGGCGTGGTGAGTATCGCCTATTTTATTGCTTGTTTCGGTGCCTATATGTATGTACACACGCGAACGAGCTGATTGTAGCTCGTTTTCGCATTTAACGAAGAGGTGATGAATTGTGGATGCGGTAGAAGTGATGGTCCATCCTGAAGAAGTGATGGTGACGTATGAACCAATCCTTGGGGCGGCGACGTTTCAAGTGGAAGGATATATGGTACATGGACGATTCCGAGGCGAATCATTGACACCGTTTTTTTATGATGATGACGTTCCCCTCGAGTATCAATTAGACATCGCCCAACGAATGGAGCAACTCGCGGCAGCACAACTTCGTGACGCCAAACCATTCGTCACGTTCAGGTGCCGGTCGGAATGGATTCTCGAAGAAGGGGGAGAGGCCTTTTTAGCCCCACTACGTGAACTCAATTTTCCGTTACACCGTATTTATGTGACCTTACAAGGGACAGACTTGGTCGACGTCCCGCGACTGTCACGCGTCATTCAATACTATCGGTCCTATGGATTGAAAATTGCATTAGACTTTGCCGAATCCACGAGTATCGAAGACATCATGACGCTTGCGCCAGAACTATTGCTCGTCGACCTTGGCACGATGATTGAGAAAAAGACGTTGTCGGTCACCTATCCGAACATGCTTCAGACGATGGAGTACATCGCTTCGAAGCTCGGTGCCCCGCTTCTTTACAAATCCATCGACCACATCGGACAGCTTCTTTACGCGTGGCAGCACGGTGGTCGCTATTACATGGGTGGTCTACTTGGGTCGGAAGATGAGATCCCTCAACGAGAAATCAAAGGAATGGGTGTGTTGGCACAAGAAGTGCCTTCCTTCTTTTTACATGACCAGAAACGACTGAATCGCTTGTACGAGCTTGAATTTGAATTACATCACCGGATTGGAGAACTCGTTCAATCTGGAAAGTGGTCGAGAGACAAGAAAGACGAGTGGATTCAATTCATCGCCCCAAAACTCGAAGAGGTGTTTGTTCGTTATTATATAACGGATAAGACAGGTTTCCAGACGAGTGCGAACGTCTACTGCGTGAATGGAGAATGGCGTGTCGATAATACGTATCGGGGCTATAACTGGAGTTTCCGACCGTATTTCATTCAGACGATGGCGGCGATGGATGTTCGAGGGCGAGGCTATTTATCGGGAGACTATCGTGATTTCAGTTCGAATGAAGTGACGCGAACCTTTAGCTATCCGTTACCGGACGGCATGTTCTTATTTGCCGATATATCCGAGGAGTATTTATATCAAAACCGATTATTGGATTGAAAGGAAGATGGAAGATGCTAGATTATGATTACGATGCATTGCGCGAAATCGGGCGAATCGTCGCACTTGCGCGAGATGAGATGGCGAAAGCCGTCAAGCCCGGTATGACAACAAAAGAATTAGATGCGATCGGGCAACGTATTTTAGAAGATGAAGGTGCAGCTTCTGCACCGATTACGATGTACGAATTTCCAGGTTACACATGTATCTCGCTCAATGACGTTGCAGCCCATGGTATTCCGGGAGATGAAGTCATTCAAGAGGGCGATATCGTCAATGTCGACGTCTCCGCTGTGAAGGATGGGTACTATGCCGATACGGGACGTACAGTGATTGCTGGGGCGGCGAAGTCACCCCAGCACGAACGTTTGGTCGAAGTATCCTTGACTTCATTAGAAGCTGGTCTCAGCAAAGTTAAAGCGGGCGTGAAAGTCAATCAGATTGGGAAGGCGATTTACGCCGACGCGAGAAAGAATGGATTCACAGTCATCCGTAACTTGGCCGGACACGGTCTCGGTCGGACATTGCACGGGGAGCCAGAGACAATCTCGAACTATTATAGTCGTGAAGAAAATCAGTTATTAAAAGCTGGACAAGTGATTGCTGTTGAGACGTTCATCTCGACAAAGGATGAAATCGTCTATCAATCGGAAGAGGATGGTTGGACGCTCTTCACTCCGAACAAGAGTCTCGTTTCGCAGTTCGAGCATACGGTCGTTGTCACAGAAGATGGATATGAAGTGTTAACGGGATCGTTCCGTTAACGTAAAAAAGGTGTGGTTCTCGTGAACCGCACCTTTTTCATGTTTGCAATGTAATCACTTCTTCGCGTAACCGTTCAATCACATTCCAATCTGGTTGTACGGAATCCGGAAGAGTCAACTTTCCATTCTCCACTTCAAGCGGGGTATCGAGTAAATCTTGCTCGAAATAAGCGCTCGTGCCTGACATGTCCGCTGGGAAGCTCGCGCCGCTTAACGAAGCAAACAAGAGTGTATGATATCTTCCGATACCGGATTCATACATGCCACCGACCCAGTATGGCGTTCCGTGTTTTCGAATGTGGAGCGCCTCGCTAAGCCCACCGACACGTGCGGGTTTAATGTTGACAATCTTCCCCGCACCGAGTTGTGCCATCGTATCCACGTCGTCATAAGACGTGATGGATTCGTCGAGACAAATGGGGGTCGTGAGTTTTGCTTGGAGAGCCGCTGATTTTGTGAATTGTCGGCTTGGGTACGGTTGTTCGATCATCAATAACCGATGGGCATCGAGTTGTTCGAACCATTCCATTGGTTGATCGGACGCACTTCCGTTTAAATCAATCATGAGGGGCGCGTCAGGGAAGACCGCGCGAATCTCACGTAGGGCAGGAACCAGTTCATTAGGAGATGCCTTTAATTTGATGCGTTCGAATCCGTCAGCTAATGCCGTCTCGATGGATTTCATCGTTTGATTCAGTAACCCAATCCCGATTGTTCGTCCGCAGGAAACGGAATCTCCGGCGCTCATGAATGACTTGAGTGATTTGTTCGCGCGCGTTGCTTCAATCTCCCAGAGTGCACTTTCCCACATCGCCTTTGCCATGTGCTGACCGATGATAGACGAGACCAAGTTCGGAAACACGTCCGTCGTGACCGTCATCCCTTTCAATAAATTGAGAATTAGTTTAGACGTATCGATCATGGATTGGGTCGTTTCTTCTGTATACCAAGGTGTTTCGAAAGCGGCACCTTCTCCGTATCCGATGACACCGTCTACGGTTTCTAGACGAAGGATGAGCGTTCTTCGGACAGATAAGACGGCGTGTGCCGTCACAATCGGGTGTTTAAACGTCAAAGGGACGATGGAAAGCTCAGCACGTTTGATCATGACAGTAGCTCCTTTAAGCGATGGCGCATTAATTTTCCGTTCGCGTTTCGTGGTAAACTCGGTGCGTGGTGGATGACGATCGGGTGCTTATATTTAGCCAACTGTGAATCGAGAACATGCTGCATCTCGGCTGGTTCATAGGAGCCGACGACGAAGGCGATCGGGACTTCTCCCCAAGTCGGATGCGATTGTTTCGTGACGCCGACGTCTTGGACGCCGGCACAGCGTAACATGGCGGCTTCGATTTCAGCCGGATAAACATTTTCACCACCTGAAAGAATAAGGTCGGTTCGGCGATCGTGTACATATAAATAACCATCCCTCATCGTGCCGAGGTCACCCGTTCGCCAATAACCGTCGGGTGTCCAAGCATCTGATTCAGGTTGTTCGAAGTATCCCTTCGTCACAGTTGGTCCCTTTACTTCGATTTCTCCGTCTGAATTAATTCGAATTCTTGTTGGGGCGATTGCCTGACCACTCGAACCGATATGCGAGAGCGCTTCGCTCGGGAGCAGCGTGGCGACTTGAGAGCATGTCTCGGTCATCCCGTATGTCTGAGCAATCGGTAACTGCCGTCGTTCTGCTTCTTCTAGTAATGAGCGTGGGACGGGTCCGCCTCCGACGAGTAACGTGCGAAGATGATGCTTCTTCAGACCGGCATCGAGCAGTCGTTGCAGCATAATTGAGACGAGTGACAGTTGGGTGATGCCTTCTGTCTCGATGACGTGAAGTGTTCGATCGACATCGAATCGTGGCTCGACATAGAGCGTCGAACCGATGATGGCACTCCGATACACTTGAGACAGTCCACTCATGTGAAAGAGCGGGGTCACCGCGAGCATCCGGTCTGATGGACGATAGTCCAAATGCGCTTCAGCAGCACGGGCGCTAGCGAGGTGATTCCCGTACGTCTGTTGCACTGCTTTGGCTCGACCCGTCGTTCCGGACGTAAACATGAGAGACATGGTTTCATCTTCATTCCACTCATGGGGCACGGTGAAACATGAAGTGGACCGACGTGTGATTAGGAGTTGGGTGATAGACAAATTGATTTCTACGTCAACGAGAAGGAGGTCCACTTTTGCTGTTTGTAGCTGAGTACGCACTTCCTCTTCGGTCAGCCGTGTATTCAACGGAACAAGCACTTTTCCGAGCAGATGTACTGCATGAACGGCAATGACATAGTCTTTGCTGTTTTTAGCGAATATGCCAATTCGTTTGGCGGTGGGTGTCTGTTCATGGATGAACTGGGCAAGTTGAAGGCTTTCCGTGCGTAGCATTGCCCATGTCAATCGATCGTCAGCTGTCACAAGGGCGAGATGTGACGCTGGGTGTTTCCGAATCCATTCATACATAGCTGTCACCTCCAAAAAAAGAGTAGCGAAATCGCTACTCTCTCAACATTTAAGGGAAACGTGGGAATTGACCGAAGTCAGGGTCACGTTTTTCTTTGAACGCATCGCGTCCTTCTTTTGCTTCATCTGTCGTGTAGTAGAGAAGCGTTGCGTCTCCAGCGAGTTGCTGAAGTCCGGCAAGACCATCTGTATCTGCGTTCATTGCTGCTTTCAAGAAGCGAAGCGCTGTAGGTGAGTGTTGTAAGATTTCTTGGCACCACTTGATCGTTTCTGCTTCAAGTTGATCGAGTGGGACCACCGTGTTGACGAGTCCCATGTCGAGTGCTTCTTGTGCATCGTATTGACGGCAAAGGTACCAGATTTCACGAGCTTTCTTATGGCCGATGATCCGTGCCAAGTATCCAGAACCGTATCCTGCATCGAACGAACCGACTTTAGGACCTGTTTGTCCGAAGCGAGCATTGTCCGCTGCAATCGTCAAGTCACAGACGACATGAAGAACGTGTCCTCCGCCGATTGCGAAACCTGCGACCATGGCGATGACCGGTTTTGGAATGACGCGAATCAAGCGCTGAAGGTCGAGGACGTTCAAGCGTGGGATTTCATCTTCCCCGACGTAGCCACCATGTCCGCGAACTTTTTGGTCTCCACCTGAACAGAATGCCTTTTCGCCTTCACCTGTCAAGATGATGACGCCGACTTCTTTATCGTCGCGCGCGCGAGCGAATGCATCAATCAATTCATTGACCGTCAACGGACGGAATGCATTGCGCACTTCGGGACGGTTGATGGTGATTTTAGCAATCCCGTTCCACGTTTCATATTTAATGTCTTCATACGTCCGGACCGATGTCCAGTTCGCTACTGATTCCATTTTAAATACCCCCTAAAATCAATTTCTTTATTATTGTACCAAACTCTGATGCATTCTCGATATGAGGAGCATGCCCTGCGTTTGAAATTTCATAGATTTTTATATCTGGTCGCTCTTCCTGCATGTGTCTTGCGATGGCTTTGAACTTGAGATCGTCTGACCCGACAATCAAATCGGTGCGGGGGAGACGCTGTAATGTGCCCCATAACGACGGCATATGCCCCGTTCCGATTGACCGCAAACTGTTTGCGAGGGCATTCGGGTGTTGGGCGAGCCGGTCTTTTCGGAGTGAACGTTTCATGTCTTCCGTCTGTCGCCAAAGGGGAAGGTTCTCCCAACGATTGACGAATGCAGCGATGCCCTCGGTTTCAATCAAGTGAGCCAATTCTGCATCTTGGCGCCGGCGTGCGGCTCTTTCCTTAGAAGTGAGCAGACCGGGGGTCGTGCTAATCCCGATGACATGTTCGACACGCTCGTCGCATGCGGCAAGTGTCAATGCGATTCTCCCACCGAGTGAATAACCGACGACTGTCCAAGGTCGGTCGTCCGTATCCAGTAAGCGGGACAAATCCTTAACTTGCTGACTCATTGTCGAACGATTGACTGAAGGGTGCTCCGTCGCGCCATGTTGGAGGAGCGACGGTGACACAAGACGAATCGGTAATGTAGGGAGCGAATCGACCCAATGGGCGTTTCCGGTGAATCCGTGTAAAAATAATACCGGTTTTCCCTCACCGCGATGAATCACTTCATAACGTACGCCACGTAAATCGATGTTCATGATTCGTTCTCCGTGATGAGGCGAGCGCAGACAGATTGTGTCCACCCCCGATGGATCGTCACATTTTCCTCACGATTCGATGGGAATTCGATTAAGTGAATGCCATCTTCAATCGCATCTTGAATTTCATCCGGTCGTTCAATTAGGCGATACGATAAGCCATATGTGTCAGCAAATCCACGGATATTTAAATCAAGCGGTGTTCCGAATAAATCTTCGAACAACTGTGTGTCGACAGAAGCCTGCGGGAGGAAGGAGAAAATTCCTCCACCATTATTGTTTGCAATCACGACGGAAAATTTTCCGGGATGATGCTTTAACAGTTGCAAGGCGTTGCTATCATGATAGAACGCTAAATCACCGATCAATAGAGCGCCGTGAGCCGTATCATAACTGCTTCCGAGTGCAGTGGATAACACACCATCAATTCCGTTTGCGCCTCGATTGGCGAGAACGTGTATATTCGTGCCGGCAGACAGTGATGTATCTATATCTCGAATCGGCATACTATTACTGACGAATAGACGCTCAATCGATGTATCGAGCAATCGTTTCGTCAATTCCGCTTCACCTTGAAGTGACGATTTTGCAGACTCGGCAACCTCTTCAAAAAAGCGTAAACGTTCAAGGTACCGAGGTTCGTTTGCGGATGCGATGAGCGGTAGAAAATCGAGTGCGTCGCCGTAACAGATGGTGGCTCGGCTACTTGGGTCGCGATAAGATCCCGGTTCATCGATGACGAGTTGATTCGCCATGGCCATCCATTGATTGAAGCGTTTCGAAACAGGTGCAGCCCCGAAACGGACGAACACCTCAGGCAGCCAATCAGTCCGATGCTCACTCGCGAGCCACGTGTCATAGTTGGTCAAGACGCCGTCGAAACGTCGCATGCCACTAAGAGGATCGGCAAAAATCGGGATCTGTCGTTCGGAAGCGAATTCAACAATGGATTTCTGCCAAGATGTCGGGGTGTAAGGTCCGACGACGAAGGCGAGTCGTTTTTGACTCGTGCATTCCGAGAAAATGTTTTTGTCTGCTTGTGTCGGCCGAATGCGCTGTCGTTCTGGCAAGACAGGGTCAGCTTTTAACATCTGTTTCAATGACTCGAGGTCAGGAAGCAGAGGCTCTCGAAACGGTACATTCAAATGAACGGGTCCCATCGGTGCTTGCATTGACAGATTCGTGAAGCGGGTAATCGTTTGTTTCATAAACGATAACGTTGTCTCCTCTGGAACAGGCAAATCAATGCTCGTCTTCACTTGTTCACCGTAGAGTCGGACTTGATTGATTGCTTGTGGAGCCCCGACATTACGCAGTTCATGGGGACGATCGGTTGTCAGTACGACGAGTGGCAACTGCGATATGAACGCTTCCGTCACAGCCGAAAAGTAGTTTGTCGCTGCCGTTCCACTTGTGCAAATCAATGCGACCGGGCGAATTGTTTCTGACGCACGGGTCAGTCCAAGAGCGAAAAAACCGGCAGATCGTTCATCGACGATGATGTGATGACGAATCTGAGGATGAAGATATGCCGCTACAGCGAGCGGAGTCGAGCGGGATCCTGGGCTGATGACCACGTCTTTTACACCGGACGCAACAAGCCGATTTACCATGGATGCGACCCAATCGGTCAAAATCTTATTCATCTAGGGTGCCTCCTTGATTGTGTAAATCAAACTGCAAAGCTTGTTTGATTGGACTCATTTTTATTTCTGTTTCTTCGAGCTCTTGCTCGAGTGCAGAGTCTTTCACAATCCCACATCCAGCATACAGTGCGACGAATTGGTGTTGGACGAGTGCAGAGCGGATTGCCACGACAAACTCGCCGTCGCCTTCATTGTCTACCCAACCAAACGGAGAACCGTACCACCCGCGGTCGAATCGCTCGATTTCACGAAGTAATCGGACCGATGTCCGCTTCGGAGAGCCGCCGAGTGCTGGCGTTGGATGTAGCGATTCCGCAAGTGACAGCAAGGAAGCGTTCGTTTCGAGTGTCGCTTGAATTGGTGTGTATAGATGGAACACCGAGCGATTGGTCAAAATTTGTGGTACATCTCGTGTTTGAATCGGTGCAGTATAGGGCGTCAACGCCTGCTTAATGTCTTTCACGACAATTTGATGCTCCTCACGATTTTTTGAATCGTTTAAGAGTTTCTCTTTCGCAAGATCGGCCTCGATCTCGGTCTTCGGACGCTTGATTGTCCCTGCGATGGCGGCCGTGTTCAGTCGCATGCCCTCTTTTTGAATTAAGCGCTCAGGAGTTGCCCCGAAGAACCCGATGTCACGTTTTGGCTGGTATAAATAGATGTAACTGGATTCTTGATGATCCGCTAAATGCTTCAAACTTTTTGCGAAGGGGAATGCATCGTCGGAACGCTGATATATTTCTTCGCGGGCGATCACGATTTTTTCAACCCGTTCTTCTTCAATCAACTGTTTCGCCTGTTGGAAACTGGACTTGAAGTGATCGACCCCATCTTTCATTCTCGTATAAGATGGCGTCGCTTCTTCCGTCGGACGAAGTGAACTGAACTGGGCCAACTGATCTGCCAATTGAATCAAATACTGTTCGACCGACTGCTTCGAAGAGACGAGGGTGGCGACTGTCAACGTATGTCGGTCTTTGTAGCGGCGGTATAAAAATTTTGGTACGACGAGTGATGCCTCCCCAAAGGCATCCCACATACTTTTTTGTGGTCGCATAAACGTGTCGAATGAAAAACCGGCGAACGCGTGGATTGTCGCATCGACATCTCGTCGGTGAAGACTCCAATCGTATTGAAGTCGCTGAAATCGTTCGGGTCCAGAAGCGCTCAAGACGAGTGCATCCCCGCAACCTAGCATTTCGAGTGTTCGGTCTGGTGTCATGAAATAATAGTGGGACGTATCGGTGTTCTGGATGATTTGAAAAGCATCGAACGCCGAGATTTCCCATGTGTATGATGCGAGGACAGGCCGTTGCCAAGCTCGCGCCCGTTTATGGGCCTGCTCAATTCGCTGTTTTATATGTGTTTGAGTATCTGGCATAAAAGAAAAGCCTCCTCAATCCGATAGAATTCTCACTCTTTAGTGTATCATGAGTTCGCAATCTACCTGCCTATGAAATGCTCGGGAAATGATCAAGAATCGAGGATAATGGGCTGGCGTTGACAGATTTTTTCATCGAGACGTAAACTAACGAAGGGAGGGAACGAAATGAAACAGAAATCGAAAGGGGCATATTGGCGAATGATTCGCCCGCATACCCTGACCGCAAGCTTTATTCCGGTCTTGCTCGGGACGTTCATCGTCCTCGATCAAACCGAACTCAAATGGGGACTTTTACTTGCCATGTTAGTGGCATCTGTCCTTATTCAAATCGCGACGAACTTATTTAACGAGTATTATGACTACAAGCGTGGTCTTGATCATGAGGGGTCCATCGGAATCGGAGGCTCCATCGTCCGTGATGGATTTACACCACAGCAAGTATTAGCGATTGCGCTCGGCATGTATACGATTGCGGCGCTACTCGGGCTCTACATTGCGGCATCCACAAGCTGGCATTTGCTTTGGATCGGCGCATTGTCTATGCTTGTCGGCTACTTATATACTGGAGGGCCGCTACCGATTGCTTATACGCCGTTTGGTGAAATTGTCGCTGGGCTATTCATGGGATATGTCATCATCGGGATTGCCGGCTTTATCCAAATCAATACGGTGACTACGGAGTTGCTACTCGTGTCGTTCCCGATGGCCTTATTGATAGGGGCAATCTTACTTGCGAATAACATCCGTGATTTAGATAACGATAAAGAGAATGGCCGAAAAACGATTGCGTGTCTGGTCGGTCATCGACGTGCGGTGTATGTATTGGCAGCGTTCTTTATCGCGGCATTAGTCGGCATCATCGTCGCCGTCATGTTTTATGGCGTCACTCCATGGGTCTTGCTGTCACTCTTAACGGTGCCGGTCATGATCCGGGCGATTCAACGGTTTTGGCAGAAGGCAGAACCGGCTGCGTTGATGCCTGCCATGGCGATGACAGCGAAAGTCAATACGCTGTTCGGAGCATGGATGGTCATCGGACTCATCGTTTCAAGATTTGTTTTGTAAAAAAAGAGGAGGCGTTAACGTGTCAGTCGTAAAAGAAATGCTTGCATTCAATAAACGTTTCGTAGAGGAGAAACAGTATGAACCGTTCGTATCTGATAAATTCCCAGATAAGAAAATTGTGATTTTGACGTGTATGGATACACGTTTGACAGAACTGTTACCTCAAGCGCTAGGACTTAAGAACGGAGACGCTAAAATCATTAAAAATGCGGGTGCGGTCTTGTCGCATCCATTCGGTTCGGCCATGCGATCGATTTTGGTCGCACTCTATGCGCTAGGAGCAGAAGAAGTTGTCGTTGTTGGACATTACGATTGTGGGATGGCGGCGATTGAACCGACTGTCGTCATCGAAGAGATGGAGCGTCGTGGAATCGACCCGCAAACGTTGAAGACGCTAAAGTCTTCAGGAATGGATTTGGAGCAGTGGCTACATGGATTTGATTCAGTTGAAGAGAACGTCGTTCATTCTGTTAACCTGATCAATAACCATCCACTGTTACCACCAGGAACGAATGTACACGGATTCGTGATTGACCCGGCGACGGGACGTCTTGATCCGATTGAAGCATAAGAAAGGAGCGCGTTCAGCTTGAACGTGCTCCTTTTGAATTATCCGTACGTATTCGTCGGGATGTCGTCATAGTTATCTTCGTCTTGCTTTTGTTTCGCTTTCTTTTTGTTCTTTTTGAAGTCGCGTTCGTATTCCTGTTCGCTCGGTGTCTTGAAGAAACGCATCCATGTCGCGTTGATTTCAGATCCGATTAAAATGATCATCCCGGTTAATTGTAACCAGAGCAACGTGACGATGATTCCTCCGAGTGACCCGTAAGTCGAGTCATAACTTCCGAAGTTTGAAACGTATAGGCTGAAACCGAATGAGACGATTTGCCAAGCGATGACACCGAAGATGGCACCGGGGATGGTACTTTTCCAAAAGACGTGCTGTTGTGGAGATACTTTATAAAAAATTGAAAGCGTCAAAATGAGGACAACCGTCGTAAGGACATATCGGAACACGTTGATCATCATTTCTTCGGCTCCGGTAATGTTGACGGGTAAATACTCAGTGACGAATGAAATGATTTGAGACCCGAACACGTTCGATAGAATCAGCAGTAGCATCCCGAGTCCAAGCAATATCGTCAATCCGAGTGCCAATCCTTTTTTGACGAAAAAGTTACGTTCATTGTCTTCACCATAAGCATGAAGTGACGTCGTGATCAGACGGTCTACCCCTTTTGAGGCGGACCAAATGGCCAAAATCGCACCGAGCGACAAGAGACCGCCTTGTGGTTCGCCAATCGCCTCGAAAATTCCCGTTAGAAACCCGGAAGCGGCGGACCCGGGTGCCAAATCGTTCAATTGATTTTGAAACGAATCTTGTGAGACATCAAAAAAGGACAAGAGCGCCAAAATAAAGATGATTCCAGGAAAAATGGATAAAAACCAAAAGAATGCGAGGGTAGCCCCGTAGTCTTGTACATCATGCTCTTGAAATCTTCGAAATAACTCTTTCCCAAATGAAAGCCAATTCTTTTTTTCCTTCACTTCTGTCATTGCCATTATAAAACCCTCCTAACTCGATCGTTAAAAAACGTTTCCCGATTTCGGCAGGGTGTACACCTGATTACTCCTCGGATAAGGTCAAATCGTAAAAACGTTCCTCATGTAAGGCGAGTTTTTCAGCAAGTGAAGGTGGACGAACGGGGAGATGAGGGAGTGCAGACCGTTTGATCCACATCGGTGTATACGATCCGTTAGTCTGTTCCTCTTGAAACTCTTCACCTGTTCCGGTCCCGAATTCGCCACCTGTCATCTTCGCCCAATAATAAGGATTTAACTCGTTATTGAATGCGACGTAGGCAGCGACACCTTCTAGTTCCACGTGAACACCGAGTTCTTCAAATGCTTCACGTACGGCCGTCTCTTCTGTTGTGTGCCCATATTCGACTCCGCCACCTGGGAAAACGTAATAGAGGACGTTTTCTTTTTCGCGACGGATCAAAGCCACTTCATCTCGATCATTCATTAAAATGATCGCGCTTCTTAATTTCGTTCGAACCAATGAGATCGTTCCTTTCGTTCCTGTGATTTTGCACAAAACGCATCGACGATTCGCCGATGCGTTCTATTTATTCTTGCGTAGGTTGTTCTAATGATGCGTACATCTCTTGCGTCAATCCGTTCTCATGAGAGGCGATGACTTTTCCTGCGACGCGCATGCCCAATCGAAGCGCCTCTTCAATCGAGTGTTGTTTCATGAGCTCCGAGATGACAGCGGAGAAGAAGGAGTCACCAGCTCCCGTGGAGTCGGCGACTTTCACTTTTGTCGTCGGGACGTGACCTTGTTCGTTCGTACGAAGGTCGACATATACAGCGCCAAGCTCACTCATCGTGACGATTGTGAGGGGAGCACCTTTCATGGCGAGTACTTCCGCGACGCGAAGGGCATCGTCCACTGTAACGATTGACATGTCGGACAAAATTTCCGCTTCTTCACGACTGCAGATGAATCCTGTGAATCCTTGAAGCAAATGACGGTTTCGTTCGATGACGGATAGATGGCCACAGACACCATAAAGCGGTAAATCCATTTCACGGCATAGTTCAATCGTCTCGTTCAAGACGTTGACCGATAAGTCTAAATCGATGGCGACCGCGTCGCTCTCTTCGAAGACCGTATCGATTTGACGTAAAATCGCTTCTTCCATACGGGCTTCGTCTGGTTGTTTCGAAATAGATGTTTGAAGATCACCGTTGTTGTCCATTACAGCGAGCCACATTCCCATACCATTATCGTCAAGCATGTCGACCCCATCGACGTTTACATTCAAGCAACGTAACTCTTCGAGGACACCGACACCGATTTGGTCGTTCGTGACGGTCGAGACGAAGCGGACATCGTTGCCGAGCACACCTAAGTTTTGAGCAACGTTTCGACCTGTTCCGCCATTGGAAAAAGTGATGTCGCCGACATTCTTCGCATCTTTGTGGAGCGGTGCGAAGGAAGTCCCTTTAATATCGACAAACACCTTGCCGATGACTGCAATCGTATTCATATCTTGTACCACCTTTAGTCAATCTTTCGATCTGTTTCAGTCTGTAGACACATTGTTTCAATTATAACGAAATCGACATATTGTTTCAATCATCGATTCCATTTTGTCGAATGGATCACTCCCACGATGACGTGAGGAGTCGGAGGCCGTTCAAAATAACCAAAATGGTTGAGCCTTCATGTCCTACAACCGCGAACGGCATGATGAGTAACTCAAAGATGTTCGTTGTAATCAAGACAAGAATCACACCGAGTGCAAAAACGACGTTCTGTAAGACGATTCGATTTAATTTGCGCGATTGACGAATGGCGTCACTCAATCGGACGAGGTCGTTTTTCATTAAGACGACATCTGCCGTTTCTAGTGCGGCATCCGTACCTTCGCCCATGGCAATCCCCACGTCGGCGGTCGCAAGGGCGGGGGCATCATTGATTCCGTCGCCAATCATCCCGATTGTTCCATATTCCTCTCGTAACACCTTGATTTGCGAAACCTTCTCTTCAGGCAAGCATTCGGCGATATAGCGTGTCAACCCAGCTTCGTTCGCAATAGCGCGAGCGGTTGCCTCGTTGTCTCCGGTAATCATGATGGTCGCAATCCCTAAGTCGTTCAGTCGCTTGATTGCTACCTTTGCCTCGGGTCGTAGCGTGTCACGTAAGGCGTAAGCACCGATTGTACGTGTCTCGTCACTGATGAAGACGAGTGTATGACCGGCCTCTTTCAATCGTTCGACATCATTCTTAAAGAAATCACCGCTTCGGTCAGCGAACTTCTGTTTTCCTACCCGATACGTCGTCCCGTCAATCGTTGCTTCAATTCCGGAGCCTGTGATGTCTTTGAAGTGTGTCATTTCCCCGCTATGTTTTCCGGTGTAGGAAACGAGCGCTTCAGCAAGTGGATGCATCGAATGCTCTTCAATCAAACTGACAATTCGGTTGACGTCCTCTTCTTCTAATGAAGGTGAGATGAGCGCTTCTTGCACAATCGGTTTCCCAATTGTGAGTGTCCCGGTCTTGTCAAAGGCGATTGCTTTTAGACGTCCCATGTTCTCGATATGAGCACCGCCTTTAAAGAGAATCCCGTGTTTTGCAGAAGAGGCGATGGCAGCCAGCGCGGCCGGTGTGATGGCGGCGACGAGTGCGCAAGGGGAGGCGCCAACGAGAAGGATCATGCCGCGATAGATGCTCGTTTCAAGAGACCACGACGTGACGAACGGTCCGAGAATGATGATGGCCGCAACAGAGAAGAGCACGATTTGAACATAACGTCCTTCATATCGATCGATGAACTGTGCAGACGGTGATTTCTCTTCTTGTGCTTGTTGGACCATTTGAATGATCTTTTGGAACAGTGTTTCCGTCGCAAGTTTTGTCACTTCGATCGTCAATACCCCGTTCAAGTTGACACTCGATCCGAACACGTCATCACCGACTTGACGATCGACAGGGACGGATTCGCCTGTGATGGCGGCTTCTTCTACGGATGCGTTGCCTTTTACAATTTTTCCATCGACCGGAATGCGTTCACCAGGACGTACATAAATCCGATCTCCGACACGAAGGTCGTCGATATGAACAACTTCGAGTTCATCAGTGTCTGTTAGACGAGTCGCCTGTTCCGGCTGTAATTCCATTAACGATTCGAGGGCACGTTCATTTTTGTTCATCGTATACGTCTCGAGTGCCCCGGATAAAGCAAAGATGAAGATGAGGATTGCCCCTTCCATCCAGTACCCAATCGAAGCGGCACCGATGGCGGCGATAATCATGAGAAGCTCTACATTTAGCGATTTCGTCTCAATCGTATCCGAAATCCCTTCTTTCGCTTTTGCGTATCCTCCGATAAAAAAGGCGGATAAGTAAAGTATGACATGAATCCAAGGCGCTCCGCCTTGTGTTTCGGCGATATAAGCGAGTACAATCAATACACCGCTAATGAGCGCCATGATCAATTCAATATGTTCGTACCAGCTAGCCCGTTTGAAAACGTGGCTTTTTTCGTGCGTGACCGATTGGACGTTCATCGATAATCCCTTCTTTCTAATTGAGAATAAATCTCGATTAAATGATAATGACTGATGATGATTATCATCTTCAATTAGCTTAAAATAAAGAATTTATAGAAGTTTAATCTGAATCCTTTATTTATAATTATTATTATTTTCTAGGTTTATCTTAACACGCTTATCAGTGACTCACAAATAAAAAGATTAAGGAGTTTTTGTGTCATGCAAAATATATTTGAACGCCCTTGGACGGTGGCGTTATTGGCGATTTTCAATACGTTGTTATGGGGGAGTGCGTTCCCATTCATCAAGTTGAGTTATGAGAAACTTGATATCCAATCGAATGAGTATGGGCAACAACTATTGTTCGCTGGCGAGCGCTTTTTACTCGCAGGGATTCTATTGCTCATCATCAGTCAGACCGTTTTGAAACGGTCTGTCCGATTGACCCGTGAAAAGGTAAAGGCGTATGCGCATCTCGGTTTGTTTTTGACGTTTCTACAATACTTGTTCTTCTATATCGGACTGTCCATTTCGACCGGGGTCCAGGGATCAATCATTGCTGGTTCTACATCGTTTTTCCAAATGGCCCTCGCTCATTTCCGATATGAAGACGACAAATTGAATCGATTGAAGGGGTTTGCTTTAACGTTTGGTTTTTCTGGAATCGTCATCGCGAACTGGCCGGCGACCGGATCTGAAGTTGGTTTTGGGTTAGGAGAGATTTTACTCATCTTGGCGATGGTATCCGGAGCGTTCGGGAACTTGATTGCGAAGGACTACTCGAAGACATATGATGTTGCCCCGATGACGGCTTGGGCGATGGTGATCGGTTCAGTTGGGTTACTGCTGATTGGCTATCTATTAGACCCGAATGGTGTTTCCATGCCGTACACCGCACAGACGATTGCGTTCCTGTTTTACTTGGCGATGTTGTCAGCGATCGGATTTACATTGTGGAACACATTGATGAAATACAATCCGGTCAGTCGAATTTCACTCTATATCTTTTTAGTGCCCTTATTTGGTGTCATGTTGTCAGGGATTTTACTCGGTGAAACGATTCCGTGGAATGCGGTGGTCGGACTCGGATTCGTTATTGTCGGCATTTATTTATCTACGTATTTTCAAGGTCGCCGTACAAAAAAACAAACGGATGTCATTTGAAATAGAGACAGAGTTGACGGAATTGAAATCCCGTGACAAAATATATTAAAAATTCTGAATTTTAAAGTTCGAAAAATCGGTCTTCGTTTGTAAAGACTTGCGTGCGCAATCATTCAAAGGGAGGAGGAGAAACAATGACTAGAAATCGAATCGTTCGAAACATTCTCATCTCACGTCAGCCGAAAGATGAGTACGTCAAGTACGTGATGAAGTGCGTGAGTCAAAGTTTAAAAGAACGTCACGGTCCAGTGGCGACCCGCGCCACAAGACAAGGTGATGATATTCAGACGAGATGGCAGTTCGATGACCGTGTCGTAGAAGTGACGCTAAAATCCGATGTACTCGCTTCGCTAGACACTGAACCATTCGCGCTAGACGAAGTGTTCATCCGAGCTTTGCAGTTAAACGATGATGAAATGGAACGAGTAGTGGAATAAAACAGAGGCAGGTGGTTCATGGGAACCATCTGCCTCTGTTTATAAGTCGATTGGTTTAGCGGTCGACGTGAAGAGTCGTAGCGCTAGAATACCGAGAATGACGGCATACATAAAGAAATAGACCTCTTTCGGTAAAGACAACCAGAAGGCACCGATCATCGGACCTGAGATCGAGCCGATGCTGAATGAAATACTGTAGAGCATGTTTCCCGTCGGCAGTAACGAACGGGGAAGCACCTCTGTCATATGCGCCAAACCGAGTGAATAAGTCGATCCTAGCCCGGCGCCGGCAAGTGCGAATAGGAAGAGTAGACCGACATAGGAATCGACAACAAGATTCGCCAAAGTGAATACGAGGGTACCAAACGTCAGCACGATTTGTAAGATCCGCTTCTTACCGTACAAGTCTGCGAGGCGACCAAGAGGAAGCTGAACGACAATCGACATGACGATGAACGTCGTGATGAGTGTGCTCGTTTCCGTCAAACTCATCCCATTCCGAGACGTAAAAATGGGAAAGTTGGCATTTAAGCTCGCTTCGAGAAACCCATATGTAAAGGCAGGGAGAAGCGTGTATCCCGCACCGACGAGAATCAGGCGAATTCGTCCTTTCGAGTCGGTCTTCACTTTTTCGACCTCGGGAAACTCGTTCTCGACTTTAAAGACGAGCATCAACGAAGCGAGACAGAAGAAGACGATAATGAGGAACGGTAACCAAAACCATAGGTCGACGAGTGGTGCGATCAATGGACCGATGGCAAAACCGAGACTGAAAGACATTCCATAATACGCCATCGCTCGACCGAGACTGCTCTTTTCACTTGCTGAGGTCACCCATACTTGTGACCCGTAGTGTAGAGCCGAGTCACCGAATCCGATGAAGAAGCGCATCATCGCCCAAACGAGTAAGGACGGCCAAATCGGTAAAGCGAAGGTCGCGACAGCCGTCAATACGATACCGAGGACGATGGTCGGTCGGAATCCATATTTACGGACGAATCGCTCCAAGAGAGGCGCAGAGACGATCACACCGACGTAAAGCATCGTCGCGTTCAGTCCGTTCACCCAGGCCGGGGCCCCATCCCGTTCAATCAACGTGGATAAGAGTGGGATGAGCGCACCTTGAATCAAACCGGAAATAAAGACAATCAATAGTAAAATCATAAAACGAAAACGGAGCATAGGTTCACCTCATGAAGTCAAAGTAAAAAGCCGAGAAGGGTCTCAGCTTTTCGTGTCGTCAATCGGTTGTGGAGAGTGATTCAAATGCATCAATTCATCATCCCAACTGCCTTGACTAAACATTTCATCATGCTCTACTTTGTCTGAAACGAATGCGGCTGTCAATAAGATGCTCAGTACTCCGCCAAAAATAATGATGGCCATCACGGTAATCATGAGGATATAAATCGCAGTCATCTACACGCACCTCGATTCATTTAATATACAGAACATTTCCCGAATCGAAATGTTTAAAACGATGTAGCTTTACGAGATTGGAAATCGACCGTCGGATAATATGCTTGTTTAACGAGTGCGTTCGGCCCGAGACACTTCACGGCAGGGCAGTGACAAGAGAGTGTAGCGTTCAATTGGCTGTTCGTCCACTTATCATACGCCTCTTGGAATGGTGTGTCATAGACGGTGCCGAGTGAACCGAGTTCATCACCGAAATCGGTCACGATGATCTGTCCGTCAAAGATATTCGTGTTGAGGCGGGAGCGGCCATCTGGGTCGTTTCGAACGGTCACGTTTTTTGTTTCATGAAGTCGCTTCAACAGAGCACGGTCTTCAGGTAGGTCAGAACATGCATAGAATGGCAACGTTCCGAACAACATCCATACGTTCTCGTCACGGATATCGAGTAAGTCATGGATGGCTTGTCGCGTATCAGCGAGCGATGCTGATTCGAGAGCGCTAGCAAAGTCTGCGGGGTACATAGAATCTCCATGATCTTGCGACTCTGAAAAGGCACTTTTAGCAAACCCTGAATCATACATAGGGTGGATTTCGTGCCTTGTACAGCCCATTTCCTCTACAACTTGCTTATGGATTTTTGCAAGGTGAGGAATGGTTCTCTTGTTCAGCATTGTCTCAGCAGATACCATAACTCCCATTTCAGATAAGACTTTAGAGTTGCTTATCATTCTATGGAACAATGCCTCTCGCTGTTCTCTAGATGGCTTTCTGTCCATTACAGCAAAACCTACATCAACAAATTCATCAACAGTTGTCCAGTTGTGAGAAATATGTAGTACATCAAGGTAAGGAGCAATCATCTTATATCTCTCAATGTCTAAAGTTAGGTTACTGTTGATCTGAGTGTATATACCTCTCTCATGAGCATACTTTAATAGAGGCAGTACATAGTTTCTCACAAGTTTCGTATTAAGCATTGGCTCTCCACCTGTGATGCTAATTGTTCTTAGTGTCTCCACCTCATCTAATTTTTTTAGCATAAACTCTAATGGTATTGGATCAGGGTCTTTAAGTGCTAGGTTATACCCTACAGCACAGTGAGCGCATCTCATATTACATAAGTTGGTAGTGGTAAATTCGATGCTTGAAAGAACAGGTTTTCCATGTTTTACAACATCTATGTAAGCCTCCCATGCATCAGTTTTAGGAGTCTGCCTAACCTTGATATTACTATTCATTTGTATATCTCCTCTCATAAATCAGCACTTGACTATTATGCAGGTTGTTTAAAAATCATGTCAACGTCAGGAAGTCTTTTTATCTCATTGAATGTAAAACATCTTGCAACCACAAAAAAGGTTGTTATAATGAAATTAATATTATGTATTACAGTATACTGTAATACAATTAATTATATGTCGGTAGTTTGTTAACAATTTTTTGGGGAGAGGTAATGTACATGGTGACCACTCAGAAAAAGTTAGTCGCTATCTATGTAAGGAAATCACGGCTGAAAGACTCAGAGGCGTTAGAAATTGATAGACAGGTAAAGTTGTTAATTGATTATGCTGATGTTAACAACATGGATTATGAAATTTTCTCTGAGGAGGGTAGCTCAGAAGATTGGGAAGGTAGACCTGAGTTACAAAGGATGTTGATGGCTCTAAAACGTAACATCTATGATGGCGTTCTTGTCACTGACCAAGACAGATTGACAAGAGATCACACTGACTTTGGTTTGTTTGTTCGATTCATGAGAAATGAGGGGCTACAGCTCTATACCCTCAATAAAACGTATAACTTTATGAATGATGATGACATTTTCACCTCAGGTATCCAATCAGAAATGGATAACCATTTCATGAGGATGACTAAAAGAAAATTGAAAAGAGGCAGAATCCAAGCCCTCAAGAAAGGTGTATTCTTTGGCAATCCTCCTTATGGATATACTAAGGATGAGTTTAAGCATCTTATGCCCCATCCTGTAGAGTCAGAAGTTGTGCAAGAAATGTTTGATATGTATGTTATTCAAAAATTGAATCAGGCTGAGATAGCTGAAGCCTTAGCTATGAAAGGAGTTTTTACAAGGACAGGTGCTTTGTTTACTAACAGAACCATCAGCCACATCCTATCAAACATTGCTTATAGAGGAGTTGTACAATATTCTCTGCAAGGGGAGGACTCTATTATAGTAGAGGAGGCGCATCCTGCATTAGTGACTGCTGAGGTTTTCACTCAAGCCCAAATCATCAGAAGTGAGAGAAGGGCAGTCCCTCAAGGTATTCAAAGAGGCGTATACCCTTTATCTAAGTTACTTGTCTGTCCTAAATGTGGTCAAACGCTCTCATTCAGTAAACACTATGGCTCTTACAAAGGTAAAAAGACATTGGATAAGGATGAGTTAGTGTTGTATGTGCTAAATTGCCATTCGTCAAAGAGTCCTGCTCGTAAACTACAGACCAAGCACTTACCAAGATGCACTAACAATGGGATAAAGGCTGATAGGGTTTTATCTCTTATTATGGATGATTTGAAAAGTAAGTTGGCTGACATTGATACTGAGATTGAGGGAATTATTTCAGTGGATAGCTCCTTTATCAGTGAAGTAGCTAAGAAACAGCAGGAGCTTACCCTAAGATACAATCAGCTAGAGTCTCAGAAGAAGAAGGTTCAAGATGGATTCAAAATGGGCATCTATGAGGCTGATGAGGCGACTGCTGAGATAAAATCCATTAAAGAGACTCAGATGAAAGTAGAGTTGGAGTTGAAAAACCTTGATGGGGCAGATGCCAAATCTGAGGTTGACAGAAAACGAAAGCTCAAAGTTAAGGTTGAGCAGTTGTTGAATATGGATGAGCCACTTGAGCCTGTTAAATCGAACAGACTACTCAGAGAGGTTATTGATAGAGTATATTATTGGAAAGAGAAAAACGATATTGGGGAAGAGAGACCATTTGAGTTGCAGATTATCTATAAATGAGCCAAGGAGGCTAGAAAGCCTATCAGACTGTAGACAAAACGCTCGTTTCATTTCGTCTGAAACGGGCGTTTTGTCTACAGTCTGATAAATACTCTCAAGTATTTTTGTTATTGAAGGTTGTTTGACTTCAATAAATTCTCTCTATACATTTCTTTTAATTCAATAGGCATTTCTCTATCAGCAATCCACTCATTAGATTGTTCTTCGTACTTATCATGAATATCTTTAGGCAGTCTGATTTCAAACAATTGATCAAATGATGTAAGGCGCAAAGCCACCATAATTGCTAAGATTTGAGCCTTATTGAAGCTGATTCCTTTACCATTTGAAATTTCTGAAATAGTTCCTATTCGCATACCTGTCATCATTGCTAAGTCTTTTTGGGTGATATTTCTTTCCTTCAACAAATCATCTAATTTGATGACTATTTCTGCCTCACCTAATTCTCTTGCTGTCCCAACAACAATATCATTCATCAGCTTATGTGAAACATCCAACATACTGGCCACTTTCATTTTCTTCATCAAAGTTACCTCCTAAATTTTGATGGATATGTAAGTATCATCGTCACTTTTTTGTAGAGCATTCGTCCATTTATAAACTCTACTCTCATTAAGTTGCGCTAACTCTGGCTCAACTGAATATTACAGTAAACTGTCACACAGTAAAACAAAATTCTAATTATAGGTGTGTAAAAATCCACACGTTTTAATTAGGAAAAACAGTTTTGAAAACAAGAGTAACACCTAATAAACAGCTTGAAATGGACATTTTGGGAGAAATGAAATTAGGTAAAAACACTGTTGCTAACCTTAGAGTATTGCTCTCAGCTACCTTACAAGTTGCATACTTCTATCTACTATGGGGGGATAAGGTGAAGATGCTTTTGTAATTAAGACTCTTGAGAACAAATGGCCCGTAGCGCGTTAATCACTTAGGCCATGATTCGGTTCGTCGTGATTCCTCTTCTTGAACCCAGGCTTTCGATTTTTTTACCACTGCATTCCCAATCTAAAGGAACTCAATCCATTCCTTAAGCTTCTCGACCTCCGTCATCTCTTTGGACTCCTGCTTCTTCCGTTTCGGCATCGGTGCCCCAGTTATGCGAAATGTGCAAAACGTCCAAGTAAGGGGTAATAAGATGATAGCGAGATAACGGTAGCGTCAAGTTCGAGTTGATTTGCGTACGCGCACCACGTTCTTTCGCATAACGTAACAATGGAACGACATAGTTGCGGACCGATTTCATAGACAGCATTGGTTCACCGCCTGTGATGGAGAAGGCACGCAAATGTTCGATCTCATCCAGTCGTTGAATCAACAAGTCGACCGTGTTCGACTTGGTCGAGATAGGCTTCCCAAGGGTCGAAAGTTGGGGAGATGTTTTGCATGTGGATTCCACCTTTTCATCAAGTTACACGAAATAGTATGCTATAATAGCAACTCTTTGTCACGAACCAAAGGAGCGATTACAAGATGGGTAAATCACGAACAGATACTGCCGGAAAGATGAACGTCCTAAAATCGAGAACGGAATTACTCTGTCTATCGGTCAATACGCTAGACGAGCATACGACACCTGAAGATTTACATCGCCTGTTAGCCGACATTGATTCGTTGCGCGCTAAAGTAGTGCGTTACGCCAAAGACCTAGAACAATCGTCTCGAAAGGATGAATCAGATTGAAATTAATTACAGGAGATTTTAAAGATGTCACGGTCGAACGACTTGGCATTAATGGAGAAGGCATTGCGACACTTAATCGCATGGTCATCTTCATTCCGAACTTATTGCCGGGAGAACGAGCCAAAGTCGAAATCACGCGTGTGGAAAAAAACTATGCGGAAGCGCGTGTCGTCAAACGAGATAACGACTCGAAAGACCGCGTCAAAGCACCTTGTCCGATTTACGATGAGTGCGGGGGCTGCCAAATCCAACATATGAGTTCACGTCTGCAGATGGAGTATAAGGAAGAAATCGTTCGAAACGCCTTCCGTCAAAAGACGAAACTAAACGTGGACAAATCGGATATCCGTCCAACAATCGGAATGGAAGATCCATGGTATTACCGGAACAAGTCACAATTCCCACTCGGCACGCGTCGCGGTGAGATCGTATCAGGTCTCTACAAACCGAACTCGAACCATCTCGTGCCGATCGAGCACTGTATGGTCCAACAACGGGATACGACGAACATCAACAATGCGATTGTCCGTATTTTAAACGAACTTGATATTCCCGTCTACGATGCACGTCGCGACACGGGGTACGCGCGTACAATCGTCGTCCGTTCGGGGTATAACACGAACGATGTTCAAGTCGTTTTGGTCGTCGGACATGAAGATGTCCCTGATTTAGATGAATTGAGCGACCGCATCATGGAATTGCCGAATGTTGTGTCGTTCCATATCAATATCAATGCAAACCGTTCGGGTGTTATTTTCGGTTATCGGACAGTTCACATCGCCGGTCAGGAGAAAATGGATGAACAATTAGACGACGTGCATTATCACTTATCACCACGCGCATTCTTCCAGTTGAATCCGGCACAGACAGAAAAAATGTACCGTGAAGTGGTCGAGGCCGCAGGATTGACAGGTGAAGAACGTGTGATCGATGCGTATGCAGGAGTAGGGTCGATCGGACTTTGGTTAGCCCCATATGCGAAAGAAATCCGTGGAATGGAAGTCGTGCCGGAAGCGGTCGAAGATGCCAATGACCATATGCGTGAAAATGGCTATAACCATGTCACATACGTCGAAGGGCGTGCCGAGCATTGGATTCCACGTTGGGTAAAAGATGGATGGATCCCAGACGTCATCGTAGTCGACCCGCCACGCACAGGGATGGACCATCAATTGATCAATTCCATCATCTCTTCTAAAACGAAGCGAATCGTTTACGTGTCATGTAACCCGCAGACGCTCGCACGTGACGCCGACCAGTTGATGAAAGCGGGATACAAAGTGAATTACGTACAGCCGTATGATATGTTCCCACAGACATCTCATGTCGAGTCGGTCGTCGTATTCGAGAAAAAGAAAAAGAAAAAATATTGACGAGACCGTGAAAAGGCTTGTCACGTAAGCGTTTTCACGATATAGTTCAGATGTCAGACTTCTTTTCAAATATAGAAGTGGAGGAACATCCTATGATCTCACAAGAACGCGTACAAGAACTCGTCCATAAAGCCATCGAAGCGCGCAAACGCGCCTATACACCGTATTCAAAGTTTAAAGTAGGAGCTGTCGTCATCGATACATCAGGAAATGAAATTACCGGGTGTAACGTGGAGAACGCCTCGTACGGACTATCGATGTGTGCCGAACGCACAGCCATTTTTAAAGCCGTGTCAGAAGGTAGTGACGCGATTGAAACGGTCGTCGTCGTCGGTGACACAGAAGGCCCGATTTCACCATGCGGTGCGTGCCGCCAAGTGATCGCTGAATTCGCTGGTGAAGACTTCACGTTGATTCTTGCAAACTTGAACGGTGATACGAAAGTGATGACGAAAGAAGAGATGTTGCCTTACGGATTTTCACCGAAGGATTTAACATAACAAGCTGCGGACAAACGTCCGCAGCTTGTTTATTTGTCTTTATATTTCTTTTCACTCACTGACTCATCTTTCGAGTGACGTTTATTCTTTTCATCCTTCACTCGTTCGTTCAATTCCTCGACAGGAATCGGGTCGACGGTTTGCATGCCGTCCTCGTCAAAAATACTCTCTTTATCCGTGTCTACCGCGTCTGGATTATCAAACGGACGTTTCGAGGTAGGTCGTTTCTTTTCCATTCAATCGCCTCCTTCCATTAGCCATTCCACTCGTAGAAATGTTGTAAACGTTTTCGATAATGGTTTTGAGATTATAAAATGGTGGAATGAAGAGTGCATAGTGAAGGAGGGGTTAGGATGGATCGGAAAGTGTTGATGGGGATTGTCTTAGGTGTTGCCGGTGCGGCGCTCGTTGCACCAAAAGTGGCGGCGCTGCTTTCGCAACGTGAGGAAGAAGATACGTGGCAGAAGATGGATGAGCGGGAAAGTGTCGATGCGGATCAGGATGAGGCGGAGCAAGGGCTCACGCAACTCGATTCGAGTCACCGTGCCGAATGGCAGGCGAACGGTTTTCCGCAGACGCATGCCGAACGTGAACGACTCGAGCAAGAGTCAACCGAACAATATAAAGGGAAAGACATATGAAAAGGCAGCCATCGCGGCTGCCTATTTACATATCAAATTCATCGTCAGGTAGAAGCGGCAGACCGACAGTGACAGTCGTTCCTTGTCCGACTTCAGAGCTGAAATGAAGAGACCCTTCATGACGCTCGATAATGTGCTTCGCAATGGCCAAACCGAGGCCGGTTCCGCCATCTTTTCGTGTCCGTGATTTATTGACACGATGGAAGCGTTCCGTCAATTTGTCTAAATCTTCTTTCGGGATGCCTCGACCTTCGTCACGTATTTCCGTAATTGCATATTCGGTTTCGGCGAACGTTTTCACATGAATCGTCTTGCCAGCGTCCGTATATCGGAGCGCGTTGTCGAGAAGATTGCCGATGACTTGTTCGAGTCGGTCATGGTCACCGAGGATGATCAAGTCGAAGTCTAAATCCGATTCGATTGTCACGCCTTTTGCCCGGGCAATCGGTTCAAGACGATAGAGAACGTCTTCAAGCACTTGCGAGTAAACGACCGGTTCTTTCGTCATCGGGTATGAGTCCCGCTCTAGCTGGGCGAGATCGAGTAAGTCCGTGACAAGGCGCTGAAGCCGGTTCGTCTCGTTCTCGATGATGTCGTAATATTGCGCCCTCGTTTTTTCGTCCAACGTTTCATCTTGAAGCATCTCGGTATAACCGCGGATGTAGGAGAGTGGCGTGCGAAGTTCGTGACTGACGTTAGCTAGAAACTCTTTACGCTGCTCTTCAACAAGTCCGAGCGATTCCGCCATCGAGTTGAGCGTGTCTGCGAGTTCACCGATTTCATCGTCGTAGACGATCGGGATGCGGTGGGAGAAATCACCTTGCGCATAGACTTGAGAGGCACGCTTCATCTGAATGAGTGGTTGGATGATCGTGTCGATGATCTGTTTACCGAATAGGAGCAAGTTCACGATCATGAGGACGAGTAAAAACGTGATCATGAGCCGAATCGGTTGGAACGGTTCACTGATTTTACTGAGCTCCATATACAAAATGAGTGCATTGTCGAGTTCATCGTCGCGGATGAGAGGAAATGCGGTCATCAAAATGTCGACGTCCTCGGTCGGATGTTTCCGGGTCACCGAGATGGCATAACCGTCCTGCAACCGTTCGAGGTCTTGCTGCCTTAAAAAAGTTTTACCGGAGCCGAGTGTGTCCTCTCGAACGGAGGAGAGGAACACTTTCGTCTCGGTCAATTCGTTCGTGTACGTCATACTATCGGCGAACGCGTCCGAGAAACCGTCGGCCTTATAGATGGTGACAAGTTTCTCACCGCGATTGATGAGCAGTTCTTCTTGCGTTTGAATATAGAACTTGTCATACAGATAAAACGTCATGATGAGAAACACGAACGCTGAGAAGAGGCTGGCTGTCCAGATGGTAATCCAAATCCGCTTCCTGATCGTGTATCGTTTCATCCGTTTGCCTCGAATTTGTAGCCAATTCCCCAGACTGTATGAATATAACCGCCCGCCTCGCCGAGTTTCAGGCGAAGCGTCTTAATGTGAGTATCGACCGTGCGAAGGTTACCATGATACTCGGTCCCCCAAATTTGATCGAGCAATTGTTCACGAGAGAATACTTTCTCGTCGTTCGTGATGAACAGATAGAGCAAATCAAACTCTTTTCGTGTCAAGTTGACGGTCTTCCCTTTCACACTGACGGTACGTCCTTCGATATCGATTGAGAGGACCCCGACATCAAACGTCGCTTCTTGTTCTTTTGAGAAGCTGTGCGTGCGACGGAGCGTCGCTTCGATTCGTGCGAGTAATTCGCGTGGGCTAAACGGTTTCGTGATGTAATCGTCTGCCCCGATTTTGAGGCCGTGAATGCGGTCGAGCTCTTCTGAGCGTGCCGTCAACAGGATGATGGGTACGTTTGAGAACTCACGGATGCGCATGCAAGCCGTCAATCCGTCGAGTTCCGGCATCATCACATCAAGTAAGACGAGATGGAACGTCTCTTCTTTCAAGCGTTCAATCGCTTCAAGGCCGTTTGAGGCGGTGACCGTCTCATACCCTTCTTTTTCTAAATTTGATACAAGTAAATCGCGCATTTGTTCTTCGTCGTCGGTCACGAGGATACGAAACATTGATTCTGACATATGCCATTCTCCTTTGCAAAACGGTTAACGGGAGTTGTGATAAATCCCTCATACTTCTATCATACCTATCTCTTCGAATTAGAACAGATTTATTCGGCTCCGACAAGTTCCCTCCATCAAATCCACACAAAAACGCCACAAAAAAGCCAATTCTTTGACAGAATTGGCTCATGCTTCGAGTTGTGCCTCGTATGGCACTTCGTATTCCGGGACGTGCAGGGCATGCAAGTACAATTGGAAGCTCGACTTGGATACCTCGTATAAAACATACTCCACGTCACCTTGGTTGATCTCCGCGAGCAGTTCAGAGCGGATCTCGTTCGCGCAAAACGCGTACGGGAGCTTCTTTGCTGCCGCAATCGATCGTTCATTCGATTTACGGATTTTTAAAAATACGCTCTCAATATCAAGCTCGAAGAACAGTTCTGAGAAGAACGCCTCTTTCGCCACTTGATTATAACCTTTGCCGTGATACGGCTTGCCAAGCCACGTGCCGAGGAATCCATAGCCGGATTCGACATCGAACAAGCTGATCGTCCCAATCGGGGTGCCATACTCGTTCGTGATGGTACGTGAGATGATATTTCCTTGCTCTTCTAGCTCGATGATTTGCTTCGTGCTAAATAAAAACTCGTCAAAATGGACCGTCTTTTGACGGACATACGGAAAGACATCTGGGTGTTGCATCAGTTCGAACAACTCCGCGCAGTCGGTGAGCTCACGAAATTTGAGCACCTTTACATTCCTCCTCCTATTTCAGACCGCTGAAGAATAGTCGTAACGAAAGCATACTTCTGGCTTCGCTGTTCGAACCGCCTTGGCTGCTTTATGAAGTTACAAGATAATTTTATATAGTATTTTTAAAAAAGCAAGTAAATTATGCGTAAAAACCCTTATGAAAAATAATGAAAATTACTCGACCTCATGATGGGTTGCAGCACGGTCCGTTTTGTACACGACTTCACCGTTCACAATGGTCATAATCGGCTTCGATAAGTAGTCGAGCGGGAAGTGACTCCAAAGCACCAAATCGGCATCTTTTCCGACTTCGAGAGAGCCGATTCGGTCGGCGACACCTAGTGATTCAGCCGGATTGATGGTGATTCCGCGTAACGCGATGTCGACAGGCAGTCCTTCACGTGCTGCAAGTCCGGCGCACAAGTTCAAATATTGGACCGGTGTGTACGGATGGTCGGTCGTGATGGAGACGATCATGCCGTGCTCATGGAGAATGCGATACGTCTCCCACGTCTTGTTCTGAAGCTCGATTTTAGATTTTCGAGTAAACGTCGGTCCGACGGTGACATGTTTCACACCGAGTTCTTGTAATTTTTCAACGACGAGATGACCTTCTGTACAATGCTCGATGCGATAGTCGAGATCGAACTCTTGGGCAAAGCGAACGACAGATAAAATGTCATCGGCGCGGTGGGCATGCACACGAATCGGCATCTCTCGGTCGAGGGCAAGTTGAATCATCTGGCTGCCGAACGTTCCGATCGTTTTGGTCGACCCGACGGTACGGAACGCTTCACGAAGCAACCCCATAATCCCCATCCGCGTCAAATCACCGGTTTTCCCCATACTATGAATCCGTTTCGGGTTTTCGCCGAGCGCCATCTTCAATCCGGCATAACGACGGACGATCATGTCGTCAATATAGCGACCGTGTGTTTTGATGACACTGGTCACACCACCGATGACGTTCATACTTCCTGGCATGACCTGAACGGCGGTTACGCCTGCCATCAGCGCTTCTTGAAATCCTTCGTCAAGCGGGTATACCCCGTCAATCGCACGAGCATGAGGCGTCATCGCTTCGACCGTTTCATTGGCGTCGTTCCCGACAGAGCCGGTTCCTTCGTCATATAATCCGAGGTGGGTGTGAGCATCGATGAAGCCGGGGAATAAAAAGTTTCCTTCGGCTTCAATGACATGCTCCCCGTCAGTCGGTTCAAGCAAATCGGACATTTCGACGATTTTCCCGTCCCGAACACGGAGGTCTCCGTAAAAATGGGGGGCAGTGATTGGGTAAATATGGGCATTTCGGATTAGTAAGTGACTCACAATTCATTCTCCTTAAGCATCTTGTAGTAGTTGTGTTAGAGCCGGTTCCAATGTTTCATAGCGGAACTCGAAACCGTGTTGAAGTGCCTTCGTCGGAACGACTTTCGCTCCTTCTAGGACGATGACGCTCTTTTCACCGAGGACGAGTTCCATCATTGGGGCAGGTGCCGGGATCCAGTGAGGACGGTGCATCACGTTCGCAATCGTCTTCCCGAACTCGTTCATCGTCACCGGTGTAGGTGCAGTACCGTTGACCGGTCCTTCGATAGAATCGGTCTCGATGACGTGCACGAACAAGCGGACGAGGTCGTCTAAATGAATCCAAGGAACCCATTGCTCTCCTGAACCAATTTTACCACCGACCCCGAATTGATAGGGGAGTTTCATTAATGGGAAGGCACCGCCATCATTCGATAAGACGACGCCGGTGCGCATCGTCACAAGACGAACGCCTAAATCACGAATGGGTTCTGCTTCCTGTTCCCAGAGGACGCAGACATTCCCGAGGAAATTAGTCCGTGTCGGTAATGGGGTTTCTTCGGAATACGTAATGGAACGATCTTCACCGTATATGCCGATGGCCGAGCCGCTAATGACGACCTGTGGCTTTTGTTTCAACTGTTGAATGATCCGGACGACTTCCTTCGTCCCTTCGATTCGACTTTGAAGGATGGCTTGTTTCTGTTTGTGTGTCCATCGCCCGTCGTTGATTGAGGCGCCGGCCAAATGAATGAACGCATCTGTTCCTTCGAGTTCCTCTTCTGGTTTACTATTCGGTGTCAACCATTCGATAAACGATACCCCGCGATGGCGGGGACGTGGATGACGTGTCAACACAACGACTTGATGTCCGGCGTCGGCCAGTGCACGAACGAGTGGTTGACCGATGAGCCCGGTTCCACCGGTGATTGCGATTTTCATGAAATTCCCTCCGATATCATGTGTTGTTTCTAAAATGGGTATAAGTCAGTATATCCAGATGAATACCCTTTCTTCTAACTTATCAAAAATCCTCTACGTTTCTTGAACGTGATATGTTAGAAACATGGAATGGAGGGGAGTCGTTGTGAAAATTGCAAAGTTCACGACCCAGAAGAAGAACCAAGACCGACTGAACGTCTTCATCGAACGGGAAGGGAAAGAGGAGTTCGCGTTCGCTATCGATGTCGATGTGTTCATCAAGTATGGGCTCACAAAAGGGATGGAGCTCGAAGACGATTTTGTGCAAGACGTCCTTGAGGCGGAAGAAATTCAGAAAGCCTATAAGTTAGCCATCAATTATTTATCGTATCGAATGCGTGCCATCTCAGAGGTACGGGACTATCTCGTGAAGAAAGAGTTAAGTGAATCCGCTATCAAACATGCCATCACACGACTGATCGAGCAGCGCTATTTGAACGATGAGGAGTTCGCGAAAGCGTATGTCCAGACGAAATTCAACACGAGTCCAAGTGGGCCGATCAAAATCAAACGCGAGCTCGAACAGCTCCGAATCCCAACGGACGTTGTTGAATCCGTATTAGAATCAATCTCACACGAAGATCTCGTCGAGAAGGCCGGAAAGTTCGTGAAAAGGAAACAACTGGAAACGAATCGTCGTTCTGCCACAGAAGTGCAACAAAGAATTCAACAAACCCTGATGCAAAGGGGGTTTACCTTTGATATTATTTCAGAGGCGATTCAAACTTTTTGGGAAGAAGAGGACGAAGATGTCGAGGTTGCGGCATGTCTGAAACAGGCTGAGAAGTTGAGTCGGAAGTTCAGCGGGTACGATGCGTTCGAGCGCAAACAGCGTATGAAGATGCAGCTTCGACGCAAAGGATTTCCGTATGATGTGATTGAACGTACGTTAGATCGACTCGCTGAAGAAGAATCGTGATGGGACATCTGTTTACGGTAGGGGAAAACACGAAAAGGTGGGTCTATATTGACGATTTTAGAATGGATTACAGCACTGACACCGATTGTGGCCGTGCTCATCTTATTGGTCATTATGCGTTTACCTGCATCGGTAGCCATGCCCTTGTCACTCGTGACGACGGCAATTTTAGCGTTTTTCGTCTGGCAATTGGATGCGACACGAATTATGGCGGCGACATTACAAGGACTCGTCATCGCCGTCACGACAGTATGGATTGTCTACGGGGCGATCGGAATGATGAATACGATGAAAGAAGGGGGCGGGATGAACGCGATTCGCTCCGGATTCGTCAACATCACACCTGACCCGCGTATTCAAGTTTTGATTGTCGGATGGTTATTCGTTTCATTTATTGAAGGCGCATCTGGATTCGGGACGCCTGCAACGGTTGCGGCACCGCTCTTGATCGCACTCGGATTTCCGCCGATTGCCGCCGTTGTCATTGCATTATCCGCAGACGTGTCGGCTGTGACATTTGGTGCGGTCGGGACACCGGCACTTATCGGGATCGGGAACGGTCTATCTTTAGATGTGAACCAGCCTGAGTCGATTGCCTTCTTGACAGAGGTCGTCTTACAGACGGTGTTGATCGATATGGTAGTCGGACTATTCATCCCGTTCATTTTAATTTTGATGTTGACGCGTTTCTTCAGTAAGGAAAAGTCGATAAAACCTGCACTCGAGGTATTTCCGATCGCGATTGTGGCGGCGCTGTTGTACAGCGTACCGGCGTACATTTGGACACTCATCCTCGGGTTTGAGTTCGGTGGCATGCTCGGTGGTTTAACCGGTCTCGTCATCCTCGTTGCTATGGCTCGTAAAGGCATTCTCATGCCGAAACGTGTCTGGACGTTTGATGGATATGTGGATGAATTAGAACCATCTACTGAGAAAGTGACGCTCAAATCAACCACGCGTGAATTACCACAGTGGAAGGCGTGGGCACCTTATCTCATTTTGACGATTTTCTTAGTTCTCACCCGTACCGTACCATTTTTAAACGAACTCTCTCGCAGTGTCCGGATCAATCTCCCGAACATCCTCGGGGTAGAAGGAGTTTCGACGTCTTGGGAACCGTTCTATTCACCAGGTTTCATGTTCATCCTGACGATTATTGCGACATTCTTCTTACACAACATGAGTTGGTCACAAGTGACATCGGTGTTTAAGGCGACGACACTTGGAGTCGTCGGAACGGCCATCACGTTAGCGGCGTCGGTTCCGATGGTCCGCATATTCATCCATTCTGAAAATGGGGGTGCCGGACTCGCTTCGATGCCGGTCGAACTCGCGACGGCAGCTGCTGACACGTTCGGCGGGGTTTGGCCGCTTGTCGCACCGTGGATTGGGGCGCTCGGCGCCTTCGTGTCAGGGTCGGCGACCTTCTCGAACATGATGTTTTCAAGTTTAACGACAAACGTTGCGGAGTCGGTTGGACTCAATGAAACGCTCGCTTTATCGATGCAGATGGCAGGGGCGAACGCAGGGAACATGATCTGTGTGCTGAACGTCGTAGCGGTCGCATCGGTTGCTGGATTACTCGGCAAGGAAGGGACCATCATCCGTTACACGCTCATGCCGATGATTTATTACGTGACGGCCACAGGGGTCATTGGTCTCATTTTAGGCATGTTTTTCTTAAACTAAATCAAGTTACAATTTTTTTACAGAATAATGTTGACAATTTTCAGAACAGTTTGCTAAGGTTTGAGTAGATTTTAAAACTATGAAACGAGAGGAGCCAGAACGATGAACAACATTGCACTCACAAACACACTCAAAACATCATATGGCTACTCATATTTAACTGCGTGACATTGGCAGCTGGATAGGGGTAGTGTCCTTTCCCTGACCATGCAAAAGACTGAAGACTACTTCAAGCGCGCTTCATTTGATTGGTTGCACAATCAGGTGGAGTGCGCTTTTTTGCGTGTTCGGATGGATTGGGCGGAAGGGGGAAATCAGTCATGAAACTGATTAAGCAATTGGATTGGTTTATTAAAAGACAGAAACGAACGTACGTGATTGCGATTATCTTATTGATCATCACAGGGGTTGTAGATATGCTGCCACCTTGGATTATCGGTCAGGCAATCGATGCGATTCGTGAAGGAAGTTTGACGACAGAGCGATTGATTCTGATTGTATCGTCGCTACTCGGCATCATGGTGTTATCGTACGTGATGTCATACTTGTGGATTGCCCGACTCTTCGGGACAGCCTTTTTACTTGAAAAGAAATTGAGAGGTCGCTTCTTTGGTCACCTTCTCAAACAAACACCGCGCTTCTATCAACAACATCGTACGGGTGACTTGATGGCACTTGCGACGAATGACTTAAAAGCGGTGGAGCGTACAGCGGGATTTGGGGTCATGACATTAGTCGACTCGTTCAACATGACGCTCATCGCCTTGACGATTATGGGCGTGTTTATCGATTGGAAGTTGACGCTCGCAGCACTCTTGCCGATGCCGATTCTCGCGTGGTCGATGAATAAACTTGGGAGTCAAATTCATACACGGTTCACGGCAGCCCAAGATTCGTTCGGCGTGATGAACGACCAAGTCGTTGAATCCATCTCCGGTCTTCGGGTCGTTCGTTCCTTCGTTCAAGAAGAGGCGGATACGAAAAAGTTTGACGACATCACGGATGACGTGATGGCGAAAAACATGCATGTCGCTAAAATCGACGTCTTGTTTGAGCCGGTCATCAAATTACTCGTCGGACTCAGTTATTTGATCGGACTCTCGTTCGGGACGTATCTCGTCTTTACGAACGACATCACGCTCGGTCAACTCGTTTCCTTCAACATTTATTTAGGGATGTTGATTTGGCCGATGTATGCCTTCGGGGAACTCATCAACGTCGTCCAACGAGGAACGGCGAGCTTGGAACGGATTGAGACGACGATGAATGAGGTACCGGACGTTTCATCAACCGGAACGGTTCACATCGATGTACCGGAGAAGATCACCTTCAAATCGCTTTCATTCCGTTATCCAAACGCGAATCGGGAGTCGTTAGAGGACATCGTCCTGCACGTCTCGCGTGGTGAGACGATTGGAATTGTCGGACCGACTGGAGCTGGGAAGACGACGTTGTTACGTCAATTGCTCCGGGAGTATCCGATTGACGATTCCCTTCTCGTGAACGGGGTGCCAATCTCGGACATTAAACTTGAAACGGTCCGTGGCTGGAGCGGCTATGTGTCACAAGAGCATCTCTTATTCTCAAAAACGGTGCGTGATAACATTCGTTTCGGAGTGGATGATGTTTCGGATGAAGCACTCGACAGAGCCATTCATCTCGCGGCGTTCGATACAGACATCGAACACTTGGAGAACGGTCTCGATACCGTCGTTGGGGAGCAAGGGGTCATGCTGTCAGGTGGACAAAAGCAACGATTGTCGATTGCACGCGCCTTACTGAAAAATCCTGAGATTCTGCTTCTTGACGATTCGCTCTCAGCAGTCGATGCGAAGACGGAATCACGCATAATCGATTCGGTCCGCACGAGCCGTGAGGCGAAGACGACCTTTATCGTGGCGCACCGTCTTTCTGCGGTGGCACATGCTGACCAAATTCTCGTCCTTCAAGATGGACGAGTTACCGAGCGCGGCACCCACGACCAACTGATGGAACGACACGGTTGGTACTATGAACAATTTATTCGACAAGGAGAGACGGAGTAATCCGGGAAAGGGGGAATCTCTCATGATCGATCAATATGAATTAGATCCGGTCCGCCGGAAGAAAACGATCCGCTCACTCGTTGGTTATGCCAAGCAAGTGAAGCGCTCCATTTTCCTCGGACTGACATTACTCTTTTTAGCGGTCGGTGCAGAACTTGCCGGGCCGTATATCGCCAAAATCATTATCGATGAGCATATCGTCGCCATCGAACGTGACTGGGTTCAAGTCGAATCCGGCGGTAGTGTTTCCTTTAATGGAGATTCGTATGAGAAAGAAACGAGACTAGATGGCCAAGAGGTGATTCAGCCGGTCTCGATCGTACAAACGACCGATGGGTACTATCTCGTACCTGAGGCGATTATGAGCGGAGGCGTCCGTGAAGTCGATGGCGACGTGCTGACGATTTCAAGAGGGGACGAAACGGCGACATATGACAATATTGTCTCGCTCTCGTCGACCGACGTGTTCCAGTTCTATCAGACGGATTTACGAGCTGTCCTTCTCTTATCGGGATTGTACGTCGTCCTGTTACTATTTGCGGCCGGATTGAACTGGGGACAACAGATGCTCCTACAACGATCGGCGCATAAAATCGTCAAAACGATGCGTCTTGACGTGATGAAGCATCTTCAAACGATTCCGGTACGCTATTTTGACCAGACACCAATCGGGAAGATTGTCAGTCGTGTCACGAATGACACAGAGACGATACGCGACCTGTATTTAGGAGTGCTCGCTCGCGTCTTCCAAAGTGTCGTCATGATGATCGGGGTACTCATTGCGATGTTCTTCCTAGACGTGCGTCTAGGGCTCGTCTCGCTCATTATCATCCCGGTCGTCATCGTCTGGATTAAGTTGTTCCAACGTTTCTCGACAAAAAATAACTTCCGTGTCCGCGCACTCGTCGCGGATATGAACGCGCAGTTGAATGAGAGCATTCAAACGATGCCAATCATTCAATCATACGTCCGCGAAAATCTCGTTTATGACGAGTTCAATGAGAAGAACAGCGACAACTTCCAAACGAGACGGAAACTGTTGAAATTGGATGCGTTGATGAGCCACAACCTCGTCAACTTCTTCCGAAACATGGCGCTCGCCTTACTCATCTGGTTTGTCGGGGCTCAAACGCTCGGTACGGGAAGTGTCCTGACACTTGGGATTCTGTACGCGTATATCGACTATGTCTCGCGGATCTTTGAGCCAGTGACACAAATCATGAACCAATTGTCACCACTCCAACAAGCGCTCGTCTCGGCCGACCGGATGTTCCAACTGCTCGACGAAAAAGGGGAACCGGTCTCATCGGAACGTCTTCCACGCTTTAAAGGGGATGTCGTCTTTGATGATGTCACGTTCAGTTATGAAGCAGGGAAACCGGTGTTGCAACAGATTGAACTACACGCCGCTCCTGGTGAAACGGTCGCACTCGTTGGACATACGGGAAGCGGGAAGAGCTCAATCATGAACTTGCTCATGCGTTTCTATGACCCATCCGCCGGAGTCCTCCGAATCGATGGCATGGACGTGACAAAACTACCGACGCAGGCGGTACGAGACCATCTCGGGATCGTCTTACAAGACCCGTTCCTATTCACTGGAACGATTCGCACGAACGTCACGCTTGGCGATGAGACGATTACGGACGAACAGGTATGGAAAGCACTCACAGCCGTCGGGGCAGACCGTTTCGTGAAGCAGCTACCGCAAGGCATCGATGAACCGGTGATTGAGCGTGGAGCTTCACTCTCGAGTGGAGAACGACAGTTGATCAGTTTCGCACGCGCCCTCGTCTTTGACCCGGCCATCCTCGTCCTCGATGAAGCGACAGCGAGCGTCGACTCGGAGACGGAGGCATTGATTCAGGATGCGCTCAAAACACTCACGTACGGTCGGACGACATTTGTCATCGCGCACCGACTTTCAACGATTCGGGAAGCGGACCAGATTCTCGTTCTCGACCACGGTCGAATCATTGAGCGAGGCAACCACCAGTCACTCATCGAGTATGGCGGTGTCTACGCACGAATGCATGAATTACAGAGTAAACAACAAGCGATCAGTTAAGGAGGTCACATGGAAATCAAGGGGAAATATAACCGCGCCAAAGTGTTCAACGAACGAATCGATGATATGACGCGGAATCAAATTGAAACATTGCTCGACCAACCGTTCACACAAGGGGCATCGATTCGGATCATGCCGGACATGCATGCGGGGAAAGGGTCGGTCGTTGGAACGACGATGACGATTCAAGACAAAGTCGTGCCAAACCTGGTCGGTGTCGATTTAGGGTGTGGGATGCTTTGTACGGAAATCAAAGCCAAGCGAATCGATTTTCAACGACTCGATGACCTCATTCGTGAACTCGTACCGAGTGGAATGAACATTCGGGAGAAGGTTCACCCATACGCATCTGAACTTCCACTAGAAGAGGTGCGAGCGCCGTATAAACTCGACCGAGCCTTGCGCTCGGTCGGGTCGCTCGGCTCGGGGAACCACTTTATTGAAGTGAACCGAGATGACTCGGGACGTACGTTTCTCGTCATTCATTCCGGTTCGCGCCATCTTGGGGTGCAGATTGCCGATCACTATCAGGAGCGAGCGATTCAACACATGATGGAAACACATGATGTAAAAGAAGAAATTGAGCGTTTGAAAGCCTTAGGTCGACAACACGAAATCTCGGCTTATCTGGAAACAGAGCGGGCGTCACGTAAACCATTTCGAGACCTGGCTTATGTGGAGGGGACGGATATGGACGATTACATGCATGACGTGCGCATCGCTCAACAATATGCGGCGGCGAACCGTCGTGCGATGACGGATGTGATTGTCGAAGCGATGAATTGGAACATCGTCGATCAATTCGACACCGTCCATAACTATATCGATCATGATGCGATGATCCTGCGAAAAGGGGCCATCTCCGCTCAAGAAGGAGAGCGAGTCATCATTCCGATGAACATGCGAGACGGTTCGCTCATCTGTACGGGGAAAGGGAATCCAGACTGGAACTTCTCGGGTCCACACGGCGCAGGTCGGATCATGTCTCGGTCGGCCGCGCGGAAACGCGTCGATTTCAAAGAATTCAAACGTTCGATGGAAGGTGTCTGGTCGACATCAGTTCGCCCATCGACAATCGATGAATCACCATTTGTGTATAAGTCGATGAAAGAAATTGTTCGTTATATCGAACCGGCCGTTCAAATCGATCAAATCATCAAGCCACTTTACAACTTCAAGGCGAACTGAGTCACGTACTCAGTCTCGTCTTTTTCTTTTTTCGTAAAATCTGATACGCTTACATCGAGGTGAACGATATGGAAAAGCGGTTAAGTGACTTATCGAAATATGAGTTAGAGCAAGAGATTCAAGCATTACATGAACGGAAACGAAAGGCTGAACAGATGGGCATGGTCAGCGAAATTGAAGTCGTCCTTCGACGGATTGCGATTGCCGAAAGCTATTTGATTGACCCATCATCGTTTCGTCCAGGTGAAACATATGTCGTCAATTACAATGACCGTCCGTTTCGCTTGAAATTCGTCAACGGCGTCATGGGCTGGGGGACGTTTGAAGGTGAGATGACAGAACGGGCCATCCCGCTCTCAGAATTGTCGGAGGTGAAACGATGAACCGGAACGAACAATATGAACGGCTCGCGGTCATTTTAAAAGAGAAGAATGACGTCTTGAACGATTCAGAAGCGGTGACGTGGGTCGAAGTGTTATGGGAAGATTTTGAGACCTCACTTGCCAAGGCGGGCGAACCGTATCCGGGAGAGGCAAAGGCTTTCCAATACGTCATTCAACAGATTGATGCATATGGGGCACAGCTCCATTTGTTCCAAACGAAAAACGAAAAGTTCAAGCATTTGATGTCTGAACGGAACTTACACTGAGTCACGTCCTTGGGGCGTGATTTTTTTATTGCAATTCGTCAACAATTCGTTATAATGAAGGTCGCTAATAGTTTGTTTTAAAGTATAGTATAGATAAACTTTCTTTAGTTGAACTCATGTTTCACTAAACACGAAGGAGGCGTTCAGTCGTTGGAAGTAGGTCAAAACATTAAGCGGCTCCGGATCAAAAAAGGATTGACCCAAGAGGAGCTGGCGGAACGTACCGATTTGAGTAAAGGCTATATTTCTCAAATCGAGCGGGATTTAAGCTCTCCCTCACTAGAAACGTTATTCGATTTATTGAATGTCCTCGGGAGTTCCCCGAAAGAGTTTTTTGATGAAGAGTTGAATCAAAAAGTGGTGTACACCGTTGACGATCGCACCATCTATACGGATGAAGAACGCAAATATCGGACAGAATGGCTCATCCCGGAATCGAATGAAAAAGAGATGGAGCCCATCCTTGTCACATTTTTCAAACATGGAGAGTTCAAACAATATGAGCCTTCGCGTTCGGAGACGCTCGTATACGTCTTGTCCGGCAAAATCGCCTTGAAATTAGGGAACCACACATATTTTGCCAAGACAGGGGAAACCCTTTATTATGTCGCTTCGGATTCGCATCAACTCGTCAACGATAACGATGGAGAGAGTGAATGTCTCATCGTCGCGACCCATTCATATTTATAAGTCAACAGAGGAGGAAACAGCATGAATGCAGAGACAATTATTCGTTTTGACCACGTGTCAAAGCGTTACGACGATACAGTCGTCCTTGAAGATATCAGTTTTGAGATTGAGCGTGGGAAGTTTTATACGCTTCTCGGTCCATCGGGATGTGGGAAGACGACGATTTTGCGTCTCATCGCTGGATTTACCGATGCGACCGAAGGAGATATTCACTTCAGCGGGAAGCGGATCAACGATGTGCCGGCCAACAAACGACAAGTGAACACCGTGTTCCAAGATTATGCGCTGTTTCCTCATTTAAACGTATTTGAGAATGTCGCATTCGGTCTCCGCATTAAAAAATTGAAAGAAGCAGATGTGAAAGCGAAAGTGGAGCAGGCTCTCAAGTTTGTTAACTTAGAAGGATACGGCTCGCGCGAAATCGATGAGATGTCAGGTGGACAGCGCCAACGTGTCGCCATCGCCCGCGCAATCGTAAATGAGCCGGAGGTCATTCTCCTCGATGAACCGCTCTCTGCCTTAGACTTGAAACTTCGTACGGAGATGCAATATGAACTTCGTGAGTTACAGCAACGTCTTGGCATCACCTTCATTTTTGTCACACACGACCAAGAAGAGGCGCTCGCCATGTCGGATGAGATTTTCGTCATGAACAACGGGAAAATTGTTCAGAGTGGGACACCGACTGATATTTATGATGAACCGATCAACCGTTTCGTCGCAGACTTTATCGGTGAATCCAATATCGTGCCGGGTGTCATGCCGGAAGACAATGTCGTCACGTTTGCTGGTAAAACGTTTGACTGTGTCGACCAAGGATTTGACCGCAATGAAAAAGTTGAGGTCATCATTCGTCCGGAAGACTTAGAGATGACATCGGTCGATGCAGCGAAACTCGTTGTCGACGTCGATTCTCAATTGTTCCGAGGTGTCCACTACGAGATTTGCTGTTATGACCAAGAAGGAAACGAATGGCTCGTCCACTCGACGAAGAAATCAATCGTCGGATCAAAAATCGGATTGACGTTTGACGAAGAAGCGATTCACGTCATGCGACTAGGTGAAACAGAAGAAGAATTTGACCGTCGTCTCGAATCCTACGAGGAGGTCCCTCATGAATCAAACTAATCAGACCGCAAAGACGGTATATTTGACGACCTATTGGATTTGGATCGCCTTGTTCGTCATCGCACCACTCGTCCTCGTCGTCTATTATTCCTTTTTTGATATCGATGGGAATTTGAGTTTAGAAAACTATCAGACGTTCTTCACGTCGACGTATTTGTCGATGACGCTCTCGTCGTTCTGGTATGCGTTTCTCATTACGTTCTTCTCGTTACTCGTCGGGTATCCGACGGCATACTTGTTGACGAAGACGAAGCACAAACAGCTTTGGCTCTTACTCATCTTGCTACCGTCATGGATTAACTTGTTGTTAAAGGCGTATGCGTTCCTTGGTATTTTTGGAACGTACGGGATTACGAATCAATTTTTAGAAGCCATCGGTATTGGGACGAAACAGATTCTATTCACTGATTTCAGTTTCGTCTTTGTTTCGGTATACATCTTCATCCCGTTCATGATTTTGCCGATTTACAACGCCATTGAGAAGCTACCGCCATCACTCGTTTACGCATCCCGTGATTTAGGTGCATCGAACTGGACGACGTTCCGACGTGTCATCTTCCCGTTGACGCTTGACGGTGTCAAATCGGGGATTCAAATTGTCTTTATTCCGGCATTATCACTCTTCATGATCACCCGACTCATCGCCGGGAACCGAGTCATCACACTCGGTACAGCGATTGAACAACAATTCCTTGTCACGCAAAACTGGGGGATGGGTTCGACGATTGCCGTCTTCCTCATCTTGGCGATGGTTCTCGTCATGGTCGTCACACGTGACTGGGGTGCGAAAGGAGCGGTTCGTCGATGAAACGTAAACGATTCAAATTATCAAATCTATACTTGGCGGCCGTGTTCTTCATCTTGTATGCGCCAATTCTATATTTGGTCTTCTACTCGTTCAACAGGGGCGGAACGATGAGTAACTTCGAAGGGTTCACCCTCGAATGGTACAAGTCGCTCTTCACGGACACGAGACTTCTCGTCATCGTCTTGAATACGATCGTCATCGCGCTGCTCTCGGCGACGATTTCGACCGTGCTCGGTGTCATCGGGGCACTCGCCATCTATACGGCGAAACAAAAGTATACGAAGACGTCCCTCTTATCATTGAACAACGTCTTGATCGTGAGCCCGGACGTCATCATCGGGGCCTCCTTCTTGATCCTCTTCACGATGCTAGGGATTCAGTTAGGCTTTTATTCGGTCCTCTTGTCGCACATCGCCTTCTCGGTTCCGATTGTCGTCATCTTGGTGTTGCCAAAACTCCAAGAGATGAGTCCGACGTTGATTGATGCGTCACGTGACCTAGGCGCCAGTACGTGGGACGTATTGACGAAAGTCATTCTGCCATATATCACGCCAGGGGTATTTGCCGGTTTCTTCACGGCACTCACCTATTCGTTAGATGATTTTGCGGTTACATTCTTCGTGACAGGGAACGGCTTCACGACGCTCGCCGTAGAAGTCTATTCGCGGGCACGTCAAGGTATCTCGCTTGAAATCAATGCGTTGTCTGCGATTCTGTTCCTCTTCACGCTCTTCCTTGTCATCGGATATTATGTGTTGGCGCAACGAGGATCAAAGGAGGTTAGACGATGAAAAAACTAGTCATCATGTTGGCTGTACCATTGATTGTCAGCTTCGGTCTCCTTCTTTGGATTCAGCAACTGAATGCTGCGCAAGGATTCGGCGGCGACAACACACTGGTCGTCTACAACTGGGGAGACTATATCGATGAGGACTTGATCGGTGAGTTCGAAAAGCAGAGCGGGTTGAAGGTCGTTTATCAAACGTTCGACTCGAACGAAGCGATGCTCACGAAAATTGAGCAAGGCGGTACGGCTTTTGATGTCGCCGTTCCATCCGATTATGCGATCAGTAAGATGAGAGAGGAGAATCTTCTTCTCCCAATCGATTACGATAAACTCGAAAACTTTGATAATATCGATCCGCGCTTCCTCGATAAATCATTCGACCCGGGTAATAAGTACTCGGTTCCTTATTTCTGGGGCACGGTCGGGATCGTCTACAATCCTGAACTAGTCGATGGTGAGATCACTTCATGGAACGACCTGTGGGAAATGCCGCTCGAGAACGACATTCTCCTTGCGGACGGGACACGTGAAGTGATGGGCTTCGGCCTGAACTCGCTTGGTTACTCCCTCAATACGACGAATAAAGATGAGTTGATTGAGGCGGAGCAAAAGTTGGAAATGCTTTGGCCGAACATCAAAGCCATCGTCGGAGACGAAATCAAAATGCTGATGGCGAATCGTGAAGCAGCGGCAGCCGTCGTCTGGTCCGGCGATGCGTCAGAAATCATGTATGAGAATGAAGAACTGACGTATGTCATTCCGGAAGAAGGCACGAATCTCTGGTTTGATAACCTCGTCATCCCAAGTACGGCACAAAACGTGGACGGGGCACATCAGTTCATCGACTTTATGTTAGATGCTGAGATTGCGGCACGTAACACGGATTATGTCGGATACTCAACACCGAACGAAGCAGCTCTCGAATTCTTGGATGAAGAAGTCACATCGGATGAACGGTTCTACCCGTCTCGTGAAGTGACACAAGACCTTGAAGTATATGAAAACCTAGGGAAGCGCATGAACGCTTACTATAACGAGTTGTATTTACGCTTTAAAATGCAGAGTAAATGACGAAACATCCCCGCGCTCATCTGAGTACGGGGATGTTCGTTTATTGCTTGATTGTCGATTTGATGTCTTCGATATGTTTCAAGGTGACAGTCGTGTCGACTTGTGTGAAGGAGTGTAAGATTTCGTACAGGCGGACTTGCTCATCGAGATCGAAAATAAAATCTTGGTAGGTGATCAGCTCTTTGATCCACTGTTGGCGATTGAGCACAGGGACCTCGGCAGATTCGATTTGTTTGAGCGTCGAACGATTGCTGAATACAATCCATGAGTGGAGATGGGTTCGGTCCACTCCAAGCACTTGCTCGATGGCTTTGAGATGTAATTCATTTTGTTTGATCGGATTGAAGAAACGATGCTTTTTACGGCGGGGGAGTGTCTGTGTCCAGTATCGGTCACGTGCCCGACCGAATATCCAACCGCTATAGTTTTTAGATTCGATGACATGTACCCCGGATTGGTTGATCAGAATGACATCGATCTCAGTGGTTCGATCTTTTTTAGAAGGATGGGGGAGATACAGGTTTGTCAAAATCAACGGTTGAAAGAACTTTGACTCAATCTCCGCCACACATAGATACTCTCCGAATAGACCGGTGTCTTGAACCACTTTGAAGTAAGAATGTCGAGTTTGTTGAGAATATTGACTGTTTTGATAACGTTTGACCTTATAGATGATGATGAGTGTGAGGACGAGAAATATGGGTGCGAATATGCTGATCAAGGTGACGAAAATACCTTCGAACAATTCTGTTAGTAGTGAAGCCATCAAATCCCTCCCTTTGTATCCACTATACAAGAAGCGAGATGATTCATATGTATATTTTTTACAATCGAGGATAATCGTTTTCTACATCATAAAGGACCCATCGAAATGGGTCCTTTTGCTTAGGTTTCATGCTTCAGCGCCTCACGCTCTTCTTCTGTAAAGACTCGAGAACGTCCTAAAAATCGTTTCCCTTCGACACCTTCGAGTGAAAACATACCACCCCGACCATCGACCACATCGATGATCAGTTGTGTATGTTTCCAATAATCATACTGTTTCTCATGGATATAGAAGGGCGTCTCGCCGATTTCACCGAGAAGAACGTCGTGGTCGCCCACCATGAACTCGTCACGTGGGAAACACATGGGAGAACTCCCGTCACAACATCCTCCTGACTGATGAAAGAGGAGGGGACCGTGTTTCGATTTGAGACGTTCGATGAGTTCGAGCGCGGCGGGGGTGGCCTCGACTCGTCTCACCATCTTAGAAGAACCCGAGTTTTTGTTCGCTGTAGCTGACGAGCATGTTTTTCGTACGCTGATAGTGACCGAGCATCATCTTATGGTTCTCACGTCCAATCCCAGACATTTTGTAACCACCGAATGCAGCATGTGCCGGATAGGAGTGGTAACAGTTGATCCAGACACGTCCTGCTTGAATTTCACGACCGAAGCGATATGCACGGTTCATGTCTCGTGTCCACACGCCTGCCCCGAGTCCGTAAAGCGTATCGTTCGCGATGGCGAGTGCCTCCGCATCGTCTTTGAACGTCGTGACGGATAAGACCGGTCCAAAAATCTCTTCTTGGAAGATTCGCATCTTGTTATGGCCTTTGAAGATCGTCGGTTGAATGTAATACCCATCCGCGAGCTCTCCGTCCATCATGTTGCGCTCTCCACCGATTAGGCATTCTGCGCCCTCGTCTTTCCCGATTTGGAGATAAGACAGGATTTTCTCCATCTGTTCGTTCGACGCTTGTGCACCCATCATGACATCGGCATCGAGTGGGTTGCCGAGCTTGATTGCTTTGACGCGTTCTAGCACGCGTTCCATGAACTTGTCATAAATCGACTCTTGAATCAAGGCGCGAGATGGGCACGTACAGACTTCCCCTTGGTTCAAGGCGAACATGACGAGACCTTCAATCGCTTTATCAAAGAAATCGTCATCCGCGTCCATGATGTCGGCAAAGAAGATGTTTGGTGACTTTCCACCAAGCTCAAGCGTGACAGGGATGATGTTTTGAGAAGCGTATTGCATAATGAGGCGACCCGTTGTCGTCTCACCCGTGAAGGCGACTTTATCGACACGGTCACTCGATGCGAGCGGTTTTCCTGCTTCGAGACCGAAACCGTTCACGATATTGATGACACCAGGTGGTAATAAATCTTCGATGAGTTCCATGAGAACCATGATTGAAGAAGGGGTTTGTTCTGCCGGTTTTAAGACGACACAGTTTCCGGCAGCGAGTGCCGGCGCGAGTTTCCACACCGCCATCAAAATCGGGAAGTTCCACGGAATGATTTGAGCGACGACACCGAGCGGCTCATGGAAATGATAGGCGACCGTATCATGGTCGAGTTCACTGATGCCACCTTCTTGTGAGCGGATGACCCCTGCGAAGTAACGGAAGTGGTCGATGGCGAGCGGAAGGTCAGCGTTGAGCGTTTCCCGAACGGCCTTCCCATTTTCCCATGTTTCCGCGTAGGCGAGCATTTCGAGGTTCTCTTCCATGCGGTCTGCAATTTTATTCAAGATGACAGAACGTTCCGTGACAGACGTTTTGCCCCAATCGTCTTTGGCTGCATGAGCGGCATCCAAAGCAAGTTCAATATCCTCTTTCGTTGAGCGGGCGACTTCACATAATACTTTCCCATTTACAGGAGATGTGTTTTCAAAGTATTCTCCACCAGCCGGTGCGGTCCACTTTCCGTTAATGTAGTTCTCATAACGGTCCTTAAACTGTACTTTCGTTCCTGCTGAGTTCGGTACTTCATAAATCATGATCGTTCCTCCCTTTTCATACGAGATAAAGGAGTTATGTATGCGCTTACATTTAGCAGTAAGCGAACGACTCCCTTTTTTTGATCGTAACGGTATGATGTGATAAAAGTCAAAATTTTTTGACAATAATTTGTCAATCTTTTGTAAAGACGTTTTGAACTCAAGATTTGTGGAAATGACTAGATTGTACACATTAATTCATCCATAAGGAGTGAGTCACGATGGCTAAGACATATCAGATTGACCCGGCGCATAGTTCGATCACGTTCACGGTCAAGCACATGATGATTTCCAAGGTGAAGGGCGAGTTCAAAGAATTTGATATTAAGGCGAACGGTGAGCCGAGCGATTTAGCGAATGCGAGTGTGAAAGTGACGATTCAGGCAGCATCGATCGACACCAACAACACGGATCGGGATAATCACCTCCGTTCAGGCGATTTCTTCAATGCCGAGGAACATCCGCATCTCGTCTTTCATTCAACTTCTTTCCGTTCAAAAGGAGGCGGAGAATTCGAATTGACAGGGGATTTAACGATTCGAGGAACGACTCGGGAAGAGACGTTTGAAGTGGAGTATGAGGGAAGCGCAAAAGACCCATGGGGCAATACGAAACACGCCTTCTCCGGAGAAGGGTCGCTCAACCGTGAGGACTATGGATTAACGTGGAACCAAGCGCTTGAGGCGGGTGGTGTCCTCGTCGATAAGAAAGTCAAATTCGAGTTCGAGCTCCAATTCACTGAATCGGAAGCATAAGAAAAGTCGCTCATCTGAGCGACTTTTTATTGTTCGTATACCAATTTTTTCTGAAGGCTGTCTTCACTAAACACCCAACCTGTAAACGATGACAACACGTCATTCGTCTGCTCGTCGACGATAACGACGGCAACAAACGGATACATGTTTTTAGAGAAATAACGCAAGTTTGTGAAGCGGTATTCGATCATCCCGTTATGGCGTGTCACGGTGTACGTGTGAATTTTAGAGAATTCGAGGAACGCCTGTAAGTCAGCATTTTTCCGAGCCTCTACGAAATGGAGGTCTTCTTCTCCTGGCATCGGTTTGTCGCGGAAGCGACCGCATTCGATGACTTTGCCTTTTTTCACTTTTACAGCTCCGAGCCCATCGCGGAAACGGACGGCGACATGCCAGTCATCCCAACCGATTCCTGGTGAGATGAACAATTCATGTGCCCCTGCAAAGTGTCTCGCCACGGTAGCGAGCGCACGGTTACGTAATTTAAACTGAATGGCATAGTAACTGATGACAAGCGCAATAAGCAGTGCAAAAATAGGGACAGTCGCACCCGTTATCATCCATAATGCATATGCACCGTAATAAGCGGAGAACAAGTACGGATCAAACGTCCCGATCACGCCCCAGCCGATCCATTTTTTCGAAAAAGGTTGTAGCGCTTGCGTCCCGTAGGCATTGAACAAGTCGACCGTGACATGGAGCAACACGGCGATTTGTGCCATGACCCATAGAGAGGCAGGATTGACGCCGAGGACCGTCCCGATGACGGCGCTGACGATGATTGGCCAAGCAAGAAGCGCGGTGATTCCATGTGAACGACCACGATGTTGGCGTAAATACGTACTATTTCCTTTTAACTTAAAGACGGTGTCGAAGTCTGGTGCATGTGAGCCGACGAGAGCCGTGGCTGTCATGGCTAAAAACAGTTGTGCATCACCTGACACTTCCGGGCTGAGCGTCGCGATGGCACTTAATCCAAGTCCCATACCAATGTGTGTCGCAGTATCCAATGTGCGTCAGCACCTCCATCAATAATGAAAGAATTACGTCATCTATTCCTATTTATCATACAATATTTTTAAAACGAGGGGAAACACAATGCTTAATCTTGATAAATTGTTCACAAATTATAATATTCATCATTTTAACGAGGAACTCGTCACCTGGTTCAATCGCGAAAAGCGTGATTTACCTTGGCGTCATGCGAAAAATCCTTATCGCGTGTGGGTGAGTGAAGTGATGTTGCAACAGACACGAGTCGATACGGTCATCCCATATTACAACCGGTTCATGGAACGCTTTCCGACGCTCGAAGATCTCGCAGCTGCTGACACGGATGAGGTCGTAAAGTATTGGGAAGGGCTCGGGTACTACTCTCGCGTCCGGAACTTACATGAAGCGGTCAAAGAAGTCGCTTCTGTTTACGAGGGAATCGTCCCGGAGGAGAAAGAACGTTTCGAGAAACTAAAAGGGGTCGGACCGTATACGACGGGAGCCGTACTGTCGATTGCCTACAACCAACCGGAGCCGGCTGTGGATGGAAACGTCATGCGCGTGATGTCCCGTCAATTCGGAATCTATGACGACATCGCACTGCCGAAGACACGCAAAATCTTCGAACAAGTCGTTCGTCGATTGATGGACCCGACTCACGCATCCGATTTTAACGAGGGTGTGATGGAGTTGGGTGCTACGGTCTGCACACCGAAAAATCCGATGTGCTCGCTCTGTCCCGTGCAAGACACTTGTTATGCATATGCGCATCATGTACAAGATGAGCTACCGGTCAAAACGAAGAAGGGAGCAGCACGTGTCGAAATGTATGACGCGCTATGCATCGAGAAAGACGGAAAAATCGCATATGAACAACGACCGGACAAAGGGTTGCTCGCTGGGATGTGGCAATATCCGCTTATGGATCGAGGAACGGGGGAACAACTTAACGGAACGTATCTCGGGCAAGTGAAGCATGTCTTCTCTCATATCGTTTGGTATATCGATTTATATCGTGTCGATACGCTTCCGACGGATGACGTCGTCTGGCTAGACGCTTCGGAACGCGAGGTGAAGACGGTTTCTGTTGCTCAACAAAAATTAGAACAATTGGTAGGTGACGAACGTGAGACGATTTGAGGTAGAGTCGACATATGATACGACGGTAGATGTGCTTTGGGATTTGTTACAGGATGCCTCGCTTTTGACGAAGCTGACAAAGTTTCCTAAAGTACGCTTAGAGGGGGACGGCGCCTCGGTCGAAGGGAATGAAGTGAAGTTGTTCGTTGGGGTCGGTCCGGTGGAACTGCCATGGACCAGTGCCATCACCGTTGTGGGGAACCAGGCATTCTGCGATCAAGGAAAGACGTTACCGTTTCCGTTCAAGCGGTTCACACACGTACATCGGGTTGAGTCGCGTGATGGTAAGGCGGTCATGATCGATGAAGTAACGTTCGATAGCTATGTTCCGAACATACTCGTCGAGTATTTCGTGCTTCGGCCGATGTTCCAAGAACGGGCGCGGGCCTTCCAAAAAACACTAAATTCATGAAAATAAGAGATTTCCTTTTTCATTGGTTCTGAAAGTCGCTATAATTAAATATGAGAATTGTATAGCATCATAGCGGAAAGGAGGAGCTTATGAGCTTATTTCCCAAAGCAGGTAGCAAAATCGAGATACAGAGCTACAAGCACAACGGAACTTTGCATCGCGTTTGGGAAGAAACGCTCGTCCTTCAGTCGTCAAAAACGGATATGATCGGATTCAATGACCGCATCATGGTCAGCGAGTCAGACGGTCGGCAATGGAGAACGCGAGAGCCGGCAATTTGCTACTTTTCATCTGAGTATTGGTTCAATGTCATCTGTATGATTCGCGAAGACGGGATTTACTACTACTGTAATCTAGGTTCGCCGACTACATTTGATGGGGATGAACGTGCCATCAAATACATCGATTACGATTTGGACATCAAGGTGTTCCCGGATATGTCGTATACGATTTTAGATGAAGATGAATATGAGCGGCATCGTCGCGAGATGAATTATCCGAAAGCGATTGATCGAATCTTGAAGCAGAACGTGCAAGAACTGATCAACTGGATTCGAGGACGGAAAGGGCCGTTCAACCCAACATTCGTCGATGAATGGTATCGCGAATACGAAGCACGTTATCGGAGATGATTCCTCATCTCCGCTTTTTTTCTTAAGTCAGGAGGCATTATGGGTAGTATTAAACGTTATTTGCAGTTTGTTCGTCCGTATAAGAAACAGATTGCCCTCACCATTTTCGTCGGGATTTTGAAGTTTTCCATCCCGCTCGGATTACCGTTACTTTATAGATATGTCATCGATAACTATTTGACGGATGATGCGCCGAAGCAGGACTACACGACGCTCGTCTGGTTATTCAGCATCGTTTTCTTCGTCTTCCTGGTCCTCAAGCCGCCGATCGAGTATTTGCGTCAATATTTGGCGCAGTGGGCCGCGACGCGTGTCTTGTTCGATGTGCGGAACCGGTTATTCGACCACGTCCAGAAGTTGTCACTCCGCTATTATTCAAACAATAAGACGGGACAAATCATTTCACGGATTATCAACGACGTCGAACAGACGAAAGACTTCGTCATCACCGGTCTGATGAATATTTGGCTCGACATGATCACCATTCTTATCGCCATCGGGATCATGTATACGATTGACCCGCAACTCACGCTGATTGCGATTTTACCACTTCCGTTTTACGCGATCGCAGTCCGCTATTTCTATGGACGGTTGCGTCGTTTGACGCGTGAACGGTCGGCGGCACTCGCTGACCTACAAGGGCATTTGACAGAGCGCGTCAACGGGATGGCGGTCATTCGGAGTTTTGCGCTAGAGCCATATGAGAATAAGGCATTTGAACAACAGAACGGTGGCTTCTTGAACGCGGCACTCAAACATACGAGTTGGAACGCCAAGACGTATGTCGTCGTATCGACCATCACTGACATCGCGCCGATCCTCATCTTCACGACGGCATCGTGGCTCGTCATTCAAGAAGCGGTATCGCTCGGGACGCTTGTCGCGTTCATCGCGTATATCGACCGACTCTATGCGCCGCTCGGTCGTCTCGTCAACTCGGCGACGACACTCACGCAGTCGGTCGCTTCGATGGACCGTGTCTTTGAGTTCTTGGATGAGACATATGATATCGAGGAGAAACCGAACGGGTTCGTCCCGTTGTCGACAGCGGGTAAAATCGACCTTGAGCATGTGAGTTTTTCGTATGAACAGGACGGGACACGAGCGTTGAACGATGTGAACCTTCAAATCCGCTCCGGGGAACGCGTGGCGTTTGTCGGAATGTCCGGTGGAGGGAAATCGACACTCGTCAGTTTGATTCCGCGTTTCTATGACGTGACGGATGGAAGCATCAAAATCGACGGCATCGATGTGCGTGATTACAAATTACGTGCACTCCGCGACCAGATTGGGATGGTCATGCAGGATTCGGTCCTCTTCAGCGAATCGGTTGCCATGAATATTCGGATGGGAAAACCGGATGCAACGGATGAGGAAGTCATCGCGGCGGCCAAGGCAGCGAACGCCCATGAGTTCATCTCGAAACTACAGGACGGATATGCGACACCGGTCGGGGAGAAAGGTGTCAAACTGTCTGGTGGACAGAAGCAGCGGCTTGCGATTGCACGCGTCTTCTTGAAGAATCCACCGATCTTGATTTTAGACGAGGCGACGAGTGCGCTTGATTTAGAAAGTGAAGCGATGATTCAAGACTCGCTGGCCCGTCTGACGAAAGGACGGACGACGTTAATCGTTGCCCACCGCTTGTCGACCATAACGGACGCCGATCAAATCGTCGTCGTGGATAACGGTCAAATCATGGAGACGGGAACGCATGAAGAGTTGATGCGTCGTCGCGGGGCGTATTATGACCTGTATATGATTCAAGATTTAGCCGTAGTCGAATAATAAAAAAGTCGAGTCCTATGGGCTCGACTTTTTTAGCGGTCTAAAAATCGTTTACGGACATCCGGGGAAGGGAGTGTGCACACTTCCTTTTTCCCAAATAGACGTGTCCGATGTTTGGCGAATAACGCATATCCATGATCACGAATCGGTCTAGGTATGAAACGAATGAGTCGAAGCAGGCGCCAACGGCCATCAAGGTGTTCGGCAATTCGAATCGCAGCGTCTGATTTTAAGTAAGGAACCCCTTCCTCAATATAGACGATGCTGTCGACTGATTCCGGGATCCGGTGTCGTGTTCGGAGCGACTGACCGACCTCGCTTTGGAGCGAAGCAAAGTGAATCGAGGCGTGTCGATCATGACGAATGATGAACTGGACACTAGCATCACAGAAGTTGCAATCGCCATCAAATAAAACAATCGCAGGCAAGTACTTCGCCTCCTTCATCGTACTGTTTTACCGTTTTGTCTTCATGTTAAACGTCAAGCAGCGAGTTGGCGAGCAGGTTGCATCTTATAGAGCGATACATAATACAAGTAAGCACCGAAGGCACCGAAGACGAACATGTAACCGCTCATCAAGACCGGACCGATGAACGCGCCAACGACAATGCCTGCCGCGGCAACCAATTTGGCTCCGTGGAACGTGAGGCCGCCGAATGCAAGATAAGAGGCACGGCGTTCAGGGTCGAGGAGGTCAACCTGTTTCACTTGTCGAATCGGCGAGTAGAGGAGTTCGCCAATTGTGAAGATAATCGCGAGTACGGTCAGGACGATAAAGGAGTTCATCGAGGTAATGGCGGCGTATGCTGTGATATATAACGATAAACCAATGAAAAATATGGTCTTCTCTTTGAAACGTTTGACGAACGCAGTAACCGCAAACGTGATGGCGACGACGAGCAAGGTATTCTCTAGTTGCATAAACGCCATCATGCGAACCCCATCAACAGGTATTCCGAGAATTTGACGACTTTCGAATGACTCTGCTAAATGAACACCGATATAGTTCGCCATATGAAACTCGGTCGAAAAGACGAGCATACTTCCAAATACGAATGTGATCCATCGGCGGTCGCGTAACGCGATTTTATAGTTTTCGATGACACCATGAATCGGGTTTGACGGTGTTGAGCGGTTGCCAGTATATGTGTCGACCAAGAAACGTTGAAGAATGATTGTGGTCACAGTGAGAATGACCGTCATACCGATAAAGAGAGCGAAACGATGGTCGCGATAAAAGGCGCCGCCGAGCATGACGCCTCCGGCAATCGCTAAATTGACGAGCCAGTAGTCATACACGTAGATGGCTTTTCGATTTGATTCTTCCATAGAATCGATGACAATCGCCTCGAGAGCTGGATAGTTCAATCCGTTCGAAATGGCATGTCCGAAGTAGAGGATGGCAACGATGAGTGCCCAGTTATTCGATGGGTGAATCGCGATGGTCATCCCAAGAAAACAGATGATTTGAATCACCTGACCAATCTGTAAGACAACCTTCCGATTGAACCGATCGGAAAAGTATCCACCGAATAGACCGGTCAAGTAACCGACGATAACGAATGAGGTCATGATGATACCGGCTGGCACTTTCCCCAACTCTTCTGAGAAATAGAGTGCCATGAATGGGAAAATGGCTGATCCGACGATTCGAATGCAAAATCCGCAAACGAGTCGTAAGCGGACATTTAATGGAAAATCATTAAATTTCATATGGTGAGCACCTCCTTGGTTCTACTGTAATGGGGGACGGTACTCAGTAAAAAGAGACACTTTTTTTGAAGATGTCCCCTTTTAGACGAAAAAAAGAGATGCTTGCGCATCTCCTTCTTACAATTGGGCAAACGAGCGATTGACCGCTTCGATTGTCTCTTCGATATCTTGTTCCGTATGCACTGTCGTCAAGAACCAGGCTTCATATTTTGATGGAGCCAAGTTCACGCCATTCTCAAGCATCAACTTGAAGAAGCGTCCGAACTTCTCACCATCTGACTTTTCCGCACCTTCATAGTCGGTGACGATTTCATCCGTGAAGTAAACGGTAAGGGCACCTTTTAAGCGGTTGAGCGTGATCGTGACATCATGCTTTTCTGCCGCCTCGCGGATGCCGGCTTCCAGTTTCGCACCGAGTGCGTCTAATTTCTCATAGACACCAGGTTGCTCGAGCACTTCCAGGCAAGCGATTCCTGTCGCCATCGAGGCCGGGTTACCGGCCATCGTGCCGGCTTGATATGCAGGTCCGAGTGGGGCGACCGTCTCCATGATTTCAGCCTTCCCGCCGTAAGCGCCGATCGGTAGACCACCACCGATGATTTTACCAAGTGCCGTCATATCTGGTTCGATGCCATACACTTGTTGGGCACTTCCGTATGTGAAACGGAACGCCGTGATGACTTCATCATAGATGACGAGTGCGCCGTGTTCATGTGTGATGTCGTTGACAGCTTGGAGGAAACCTGGCTTCGGTTCAACGATTCCGAAGTTCCCGACAATCGGTTCGACGAGCACACAAGCGACCTGGTCTCCCCATTCTTTCATCATCTCGCGATACGCTTCGACGTCGTTGAACGGGACGGTGATGACTTCTTTGGCAGTGGCTTTTGTTACACCTGCAGAGTCCGGAGAACCGAGCGTCGCTGGACCACTACCTGCTGCAATCAGCATGAGATCCGAATGTCCGTGGTAACAACCGCTGAATTTCACAACAAGTTCACGACCAGTGTAAGCACGGGCGACTCGTACCGTCGTCATGACGGCTTCTGTTCCGGAGTTGGTGAATCGTACCTTATCCATCGAAGGGATGGCTTGTTTTAGTTTCTTCGCAAATTCAACCTCGAGACGGTGTGGTGTCCCGTATAATAAACCTTTTGAAGAAGCGTTCATAAGCGCTTCATGAATGTGTGGATGGGCATGGCCGGTAATGATTGGACCATATGCCGCCAAATAATCGATGTAGCGATTCCCGTCTACATCATAGAAATAGGCGCCTTCGCCGCGTTCCATATAAACAGGGGCGCCGCCACCAACTGCTTTAAATGAGCGAGATGGACTGTTGACACCTCCGACGATGTGAGTGAGTGCATCTTGGTATAATGCATCGGATGACTGACGATTTGATGAAGTAGTCATATGTATTGCCTCCTTATTCAAATTCGCACTTATTGTATCATAGCCGTCAACCGCATAAGCTCAGTGTTTGACGAGTAGTTGAGAAATCAGTACACTATTTATAAAGATTACTATGTAAGAAATAAGTTAATGTTCAAAACTATTTCGCATGAATTTTATAGAAGAAATGAGGGATTGACGTGGGAAGCGAAATGCTTGACCATGCTGTTCAGTCGCTCCGGGAACATGGAGTCAGAATGACGCCTCAGCGCCAGGCCATTTTGGAGTACCTCGTCACGGAGCATAGTCACCCGACAGCGGATGACATTTATAAGGCACTTGCCGCACGGTTTCCAAATATGAGTGTGGCCACTGTATATAACAACTTGCGCGTTTTTAAAGAGGTGGGCCTCGTTCAAGAGATGAACTATGGGGACGCCTCGAGTCGTTTTGACTTTGTGACGTCGAAGCACTATCACATCATCTGTGATACGTGTGGAAAAGTCGTCGACTTTAACTATCCTGTATTAGATGAAATCGAATCGGTTGCATCACAATTGACTGGATTCAAAGTTGATCGTCACCGTCTTGAAGTGTACGGAACGTGCCCGTCTTGTCAGTCTGAACAATCGCAAACACATTAAAAAACCACATCCGACGGCTCGGATGTGGTTTTTTGTGTTAGTCCGTTTGTTGTGACTGACGTTTGTTATATTTCTCATCGAATTCTTTTCCTTCGAGTGAACGGTCGATTGTGAGCGGCTCGTCGCAGTGCATACATAAGTCGACGCGTCCGAGCATCTTCGTCTCTTTTTCACAGTTCGGACAAGTCACGATGATGGCTTTTGTCGAGGCCATCCCGACGATGAAGTAAAGAGCAGAGCTCGCAAGTACCATGACAAATCCAAGAAGCATGAAAATAATCATGAGCCAGGTGATGGATTTTGCGAGAAGACCGAGATACATGACACCGATCCCGCCGAAGATAAGAAGTAATGCTATATTACGTGCGCGGTTGATTTTGTTCCCCCGTTTTTTCATGAGTGAATCCCTCCAATAGTCTGTCTCTATCATAGCTCATCTTCAAACGAGTGAGAAGTTCCTGCACTTTTTCGGCAGGAGTTTTTTGAAAAGAGGGCGAATTTGATTCGTATCGAAAATGACAATCGTCATATATATAGTCAACTTGCGATTGGGAGAGAAGGGGTCCAGATGACGATGGAATATGCGACTCGCACCATTTACTCAGAATATGCTGCATTAAAAACGACACTCGGTATTATTGAGGTGAAGAAAAAACGGGCACGTGATCCGTTGACGGATCAGTCGGATCGCCTGCTCATTGTGATTGAAGCAAAACCAGAACCGTTTTGGACGGTGAAACACTATCAGGTCGGTCAAGAAAAAATTGTCCTGCACGTAGTCAGTGACTCGATGATGGATCGGTGGATTGTCTTGAATGAAAATCGGCGAGCCATTCATTGGATTGAAGACGGAATCGTCTTGTTCGAACGAAATGAGTACATTTTAGAGTTACGACAGCGCAACCGTAATTTAACGAATCGGGAACAACGTTTACAACTCTCAATCTCTTTCGCAAAGTTGTTGCGTCGGTTTGAAGACGGACGTTATCTATTTTTAGAAGGGGAGTTCCAAGACGCCTTCACTCAGATTCATCATGCCCTCACTCACCTGGCACGCCTCTCGATTCTTGAGGCGGGGATTCATCCGGAAATCGTATTGTGGGAACAGGTACGAGCCATTGACCTCGAGATTTATAAGCTGCACGATGAATTGGTCGGAGGACAAGAATCGCTTGAACAGCGCATCCACCTTGTCGTCATTGGCATGGAACATTTGATTCAATCGAAAGTGTTGCCGGGGACGTTGTTATTACTTCAGACGATGCAGGAGAAAGGCGGAGCGTGGACGTTCTCAGAATTGATGGAACATCCGAATTTGAATGAGCTCCGTGTCGACCTTGGAAGCATCATTGGTTTTTTAGTGAAAAAAGGGTATGTTCGAACGGTCACGAGACCGACGAAAGGGGTCGGGGTAGAGGCAGTGCTTTATGAGATTGCTTAACTTCCCTTTCCTAGGAACAATGAGGAGAAAATCAGTTATATGAAACTATTGAAATTTAGCGTGGGAACCGTCTTTATTTTATTTGTCACGATTGTGATTTCTGTCTTTGTCGCCCTTTTTACGATGGGAGACCCCATCACACTTGGGCGACCGATTATTTGGACGATATGGTATATGGCCGTTCTACTAATCATATGTATGGGACTCTATGATTTTTCGTCCTTTTCAAAACAAAAGATTCGAAGAGTTCTCGGCTGGGGTGCGTTAGTCGGTGCTGTCCTCTTCGCTTCTGTGAAAGGATATTATATGTATCAAGATAGTTTGAAGATTGAGGAACGCGGTGTGGAGTTGATGGATTATCAGCCGTTCACGGATTCAGAACAATTGGCGAGACTCGATCACGAGGCTTCGGTGAAGTTTGAGGAAGGTTTGCCGCGATTAGATGGAGCGACAGCGCTCTATCCGATGTACGCTTCATTCGTGGAAGCAGTCTATCCGGACTCGGAAACGTATGATCCATATAATGATCAAACGAGTAAAGTCGTGTCGACGACAACACCGGAAGCGTACAGCCGACTGATGAACGATCAGACCGACTTGATTTTCGTCGCTGGTCCATCTGACCGTCAATTGAAGGTTGCGAAACAAAAAAACGTTTCTTTACATATGACGGCGATTGGAAGGGAAGCATTTGTGTTCTTCGTCCATGAAGATAACCCGGTCGATTCTTTGACGATGGAACAAGTTCGGGGTATTTATTCAGGAGACATTCGGAATTGGGAAGAGGTCGGAGGGGACTCGGAATCCATTCGTGCTTTTCAACGACCGGAGGATAGTGGCAGTCAAACGGCGTTACAAAAGATGATGGGCGAACAAAAGCTCATGGAGGCGCCGGTAGAAGATGTTCCTGAAGGGATGGGTGGAATCATTCAACAAACTTCATCGTATCGGAACCATAAAAATGCGATTGGATTTTCATTTAGATACTATGCGACAGAAATGGTGCATGACTATGAAATCAAGTTACTTCGTATAGATGGAATCGAACCGACCGTTGAAACGATTCAGGATGGATCGTATCCACTGACTTCTGAATTTTATGCGGTGACTACGGAAGAGAAGGCAGAACGATATGAAGATTTTCTTCAATGGCTCGAAAGCGAGGATGGGCAGACGTTAGTTGAGAAGACGGGCTATGTCCGTCTCGATTAATACAAAGCAGAAGGTTTACTTTTCATCATGTTGATGGGAAGTAAATCTTTTTTTATTTTTATTGTTTTTTGTATTGACGAAGTGGTAAATAGAGATTATAGTTATAAACGTTGTCACGGCAAAAGATTATTTCAGAAAAACAATTTGTGAAAAAGTTGTTGACGAAAACAATCAAAACGTGATAGATTAATGAAGTCGCCAAGAGCGGCAGACGAACTTTGAAAACTGAACGATGAGGCAAAAATAAGTTTTACCATTTTTGAATGAAGCGCAAGCTTCGTCAATTTAAGAGCTATATCAAATTCTTTGGAGAGTTTGATCCTGGCTCAGGACGAACGCTGGCGGCGTGCCTAATACATGCAAGTCGAGCGCAGGAAGCCGTCTGAACCCTTCGGGGGGACGACGGTGGAATGAGCGGCGGACGGGTGAGTAACACGTAAAGAACCTGCCCATAGGTCTGGGATAACCACGAGAAATCGGGGCTAATACCGGATGTGTCATCGGACCGCATGGTCCGCTGATGAAAGGCGCTCCGGCGTCGCCCATGGATGGCTTTGCGGTGCATTAGCTAGTTGGTGGGGTAACGGCCCACCAAGGCGACGATGCATAGCCGACCTGAGAGGGTGATCGGCCACACTGGGACTGAGACACGGCCCAGACTCCTACGGGAGGCAGCAGTAGGGAATCTTCCACAATGGACGAAAGTCTGATGGAGCAACGCCGCGTGAACGATGAAGGCTTTCGGGTCGTAAAGTTCTGTTGTAAGGGAAGAACAAGTGCCGCAGGCAATGGCGGCACCTTGACGGTACCTTGCGAGAAAGCCACGGCTAACTACGTGCCAGCAGCCGCGGTAATACGTAGGTGGCAAGCGTTGTCCGGAATTATTGGGCGTAAAGCGCGC